>JAZSPM010000140.1:0-13621 GCA_045537455.1 Candidatus Ornithomonoglobus sp.
TTTTTGTCGATGGTAAAATTCAATTTGTTCTTGAGTTTCTCACCATCGGCTCATTATTTTAAGCATTGTTTTGACATCGCTGTCAAGGGTGACGGTAGTTTTTTGCATACTTTATTTTTCATATGTTACTTTACACTACCCTATCCGATAAGCAGATTTGCTTCGGGATATTTTATCAAATCATTTTTACTCTGTGATGAAATAAACATGACGCTTATGGTCATGATTCCAACTCTGCCGAAATACATTAAAACTATCATTATGAGCTTCGATATCATACCTGTTTTTGCCATCACTCCGCAGGTAAGACCTACAGTATCATATGCTGAGGCTGTTTCGTAAATACAGTCAAGAATCGGCAAGCCATCGACTGCACTTATTATAAGTCCTGAAAAGGTTACCAAAATAAACCACAAGCCCACAATAGTCATAGCGTGCATAACGGTTGACTCCGGTATTGTACGCTTCATTATTACTGCATCTTTTTTTCCACTCATAACGCTCTTAAATGCCGCTATAATCACAGCCGCCGTAGCAACCTTAATACCGCCCGCCGTTGAACCTGAAGCACCTCCAAGCATCATAAGAATTACAGAAAATAGCTTTGACTGTTCTGTAAGCTGCCCTTGCCCGATTGCATCAAAGCCTGCTGTTCTGACAGTGACTGACTGAAAAAACGCACCTAAAAGCCTTGTACTGTCATCTCCAAGTGTTTCAGGATTTGAATATTCAAAAGTATAAAATCCTGCCGTACCTGCTGCAAGCAAAATTACCGTTAAAATCAATACTATTTTTGAATATGCCGTCAAATGCTGTGTACGTATATCCTCCCAGACTATAAACCCCAAACCGCCGATTATTATAAGTAATCCAACCGTTATAAGTACAAGCGGGTCATTTTTGTACATCATTATACTGTCGCCTCTGCCAAGCACATCAAAGCCGGCATTACAGAAGGCAGACACTGAATGAAAAACACTGTACCATATGCCCTTTACTCCAAACTGCGGTATGAACCTAAATGCAAGCAATACAGCGCCTGTACCTTCAACAATTCCCGTAGCTATAAGAGTATGCTTTGCAATTCTTACTACTCCGCTTACACTATCTGTTCCGAGTGACTGTGCAATCATCATTCTGTCACGCAGTCCCATTCGTTTATTCACGGCAAAAAATACAATACTCAAAATCATCATAAAACCTAAACCGCCGATTTGTATAAGCATTAAAATCACAGCCTGACCGAAATATGAAAAATATGCTCCTGTTTCAACCAGTACCAGTCCTGTGACGCATGAGGCTGATGTGGCTGTAAACAAAGCTGTCATAAAAGGTGTAAATTCTCCTATTTTTGATGATACCGGCAGCATAAGCAAAACAGTTCCGGCTAAAATCAGCAGAGCAAATCCCGCAGAAATTCTCTTTGCAGGATTTACTCTTTTCTTTAATAACATATTCATTTTTCTTCTCTTTTTTCTCTTGTCATAAGCCTGATAACTGCTTCACGCGGATTACTTCCGTTATACAGAATATTATTTGCTTCTTCAACTATAGGCATTTCAACGTTGAATTTTTTACTTAACTGATATGCCGCTTTTGCAGTATTTACACCCTCAACAACCATCTGAACCTCGTCAAGAGTTTCCTGCAGTGATTTTCCTTTACCCAATAAAATTCCCGCACGGCGGTTTCGTGAGTGCATACTCGTACAAGTAACTATCAAATCACCTATACCGCTAAGCCCCATAAACGTCTTTTCTTCAGCACCCATTGCCACACCCAGCCTTGAAATTTCTGCAAGACCTCTTGTAATAAGTGCCGCCTTTGTGTTGTCTCCGTAGCCTAATCCGTCACATATGCCCGCACAAAGTGCAATTACATTCTTGAGCGAGCCTCCAAGCTCAACTCCGACAACATCGGTATCCGTATAAACTCTGAATACCTCATCCATAAAAATATTCTGCACTTCCCTTGCAAGCTCTATATCATCACTTGCCACAACATTCATTGTAGGAAGCCTTCTTGAAACCTCCTCAGCATGAGACGGGCCGCTCATTGCGGCAAATCTTGCTTGTGGAATTTCTTCAGAATAAACCTCGGAAAGTCTCAAAAGCGAGCCTTCCTCAAGTCCTTTTGATATATTTACTATTTTCTGACCGTCTGCAACAACCTTGGAAAGCTGTTTTGCAACTGTTCTTGTTGCCGGAGACGGAACAGCAGTAACGATTAATTCAGCACCGTTTACACATGCACCCATATCATGTGAACAAATTATATTTTCAGGAAATTTAATTTCCGGTAAATACCTTTTATTTTCACGGTCACTGTTTAACCTGTCCGTTTCCTCCTGCTGCCACGACCACAAATAAACATCATATCCTTTATTTGCCAGAAGTACAGCTACTGCCGTACCCCAACTACCTGAACCGATAACTGATATTTTCATTTTATTCTCCTTTTTTAGCACCCAGTTTATTTTCTGTTCCATTTAACAAACGTCTTATATTTGCGTGATGACGTGCAATAAGAAGTCCGCCTATAATTATTATACATATAAGCTGTACTGCATTTATATTTTTGGTAACTATTGCTTTTATTATTTCAATCACAATAAATGCCGCACCGCCGATTATTGAACCGAGCGAAACGTATCGTGTTATAGCCATAATAAGAATAGCGCACGCCCCGACTATAAGCCCTACCTTCCAGTCAAGCATAAGTACAACACCAAGACTTGTGGCAACACCCTTACCACCCTTGAAGCCAAAATATAACGGAAAGTTATGTCCAAGCACAACACACACACCTGCAATGTACGGTAAAAGCTCATTGTCAGAAGCTAATCTGCATATAAGAATAGCTATAACACCCTTTAACACATCAAGCAAAAGAGTTATAACGCCCATTTTCTTTCCGTAGGTACGAAGCATATTTGTTGCACCTGCATTGCCTGAACCGCTTTCTCTTATATCCTTACCGCTTATCATTCTTGATAATAATATCGAAAAATTAACCGAGCCAATAAGATAAGCTCCTAATGCCACTAATATTATTTCTATCATTGCTGTTTCTCTCCTTTTTCTCTTACAATAAGATTTATCGGTGTACCTTCAAAGCCGAAGTTTTCACGTATCTGATTTTCCATAAAACGCAGATATGAATAATGGAACAGCTCCTTTGAATTTGCAAATATAACAAATGTAGGAGGTGCAACAGATACCTGGGTACCGTAATATACTTTCAGTCTTCGTCCTTTATCTGACGGTGGCTGTTGTTTATGAGTTGCCTCATTTATAACATCGTTTAACATACCTGTCGTTATTCTGCGTTTATGCTGTTCGTTAACAAGCTTGATTTCATCCAATAGCTTATTAACTCTCTGACCTGTTTTTGCACTTATAAACACAATCTTTGCATATGACATAAACGCAAAGGCTTCACGCACACGGTCAGTAAACTGCTTCATTGTTTTATCGTCTTTATCTACTATATCCCATTTATTAACGGCAAAGATACACGCTTTACCCTGCTCATGAGCATAGCCGGCAACCTTTGTATCCTGCTCTGTAACGCCCTCCGAGGCATCTATCATTATAATACATACGTCACTTCTGTCAACAGCCGCAAGTGAACGTACAACGCTGTAGCGTTCCACATTTTCGTCAATTTTACCTCGTTTTCGCATACCGGCAGTATCTATAAACAGGAATTTATCGCCGTCTTTTTCATAATGAGAGTCAATCGCATCACGTGTTGTTCCTGCGATATTACTTACAATAACTCTTTCCTCTCCTAAAATCTTATTTATAAGCGAGGACTTTCCTGCATTCGGCTTGCCTATTACTGCAACCTTGATTTCATCTTCATCAGAAGATGTGTCCGCATCCTCCGGGAATTTGTGAGTTACCTCATCAAGCAAATCACCAACTCCCAAGCCATGAGTTGATGAAATAGCAATCGGGTCACCTAAGCCTAAATTATAGAACTCATAAAACTCCATAGGAGGGTCACCGATATTATCGACCTTATTTACTGCAAGCACTATTCTCTTCTGTGCTTTTAAGAGCATTGATGCAACGTCCCTGTCGTTGGCTGTTACGCCGTCACGGACATTTGTCATAAGAACAACAACATCAGCCATTTCAATCGCAAGCTGTGCCTGACGTCTCATCTGCTGTAAAATTTCATCCTTTGATGCAGGCTCGATACCGCCTGTATCAACAAGTGTAAAATGCTTATCAAGCCATACAGCATCTGCGTAAATTCTGTCACGTGTTACGCCCGGAGTATCCTCTACTATACTTATTCTCTGTCCTGTTATTTTATTAAATAATGTAGACTTTCCAACATTCGGTCTGCCCACTATTGCTACCAATGGTTTCATGTTTTTTCCTTTCTGTTTTAAAATTAAATTACACCTCATCCGTCATTTGCTCCGCAAATGCCACCTTCTCCTCAAGGAGAAGGCTTTTCTGTGTTAAAATAATTCCTCATCTAATATCTTTTCTATAAAATCATATCCGTCATTTAAAACGGCTGTTACTTTCATTCCGAGAGCATTCTCAACTTGTTCAACAGTAGTGTCATCAAGAAAAATCTCATCATCGTCACGAAGCATACTCTGCGGTATAATCATCGCATCAGCCTTAGGCGCATCCCGAAGCTGTTCTATTATATCACATCCGCACACCAAGCCTGCCACATTTACTCCGCCGCCAAAGAAATTATTCTTTATAGCTCTTACGTCAATTTCAACTCCTGATACCTCACTCAGTCTTTTGGCAAGTCCTGATATAAAATCAAACGCAAGCTCACCCGTTACGACTATTACACGTCTTGCACGTTTTTTATTTTTTACAAGCTGAATTGCACTGTCAAACTCCTCCTGCATACTTGCAACAAGCCCGACGCCGTTTTCAAGCTGAGGAAAGCCTTCGTAATCCTCAGCATCAGGAACTGGTATTCCTGCATTTATATAAAATTCGTCTGATAAAAATACCAGCCGTGTTCCATGCTCTTTAAGTAACCTTTCCTGCCACTGCGTTACCTGTTCAATAACTTTCCTTGAAGAATCAGCGTCAAATTCTTCAAGCGGATACAAGCCGTCACGGTAACGTGTAAGCCCGACAGGAACAACGGAAACGCTGTTTACATTAGGATAAAGCTTTGCCAAATCCGAAATTGTTCTGTCAAGATTTTTACCGTCATTTATACCCGGACACAACACAATCTGACAGTTCATGCAGATATTATTCTCTGAAAATTTCTTCATTATGCCGTAGCACTTTCCTGCAAAATGGTTATTGAGCATTTTGCATCTTAAATCAGGCTCAGTCGCATGAACGCTTATATTTATCGGCGAAACACGCATACGTATAAGACGGTCAATTTCCTCGTCCTTCATATTTGTAAGCGTGACGTAATTCCCTTGCAAAAACGAAAGTCTTGTATCGTCATCTTTAAAATAGACCGTTTCCCTCATGCCCTTTGGAAGCTGATCTATAAAGCAGAATATACACTTATTTGTACAGCTCTGAGCAGTGTCTATAAGCTCTTCTTTAAAATCAATTCCCAAATCCTCATAATCGTTTTCTATTGTAATTATCTCGATTGAGCCATCTTGCTTTTCTACTTCAAGCTCGACTTCATATTCAGAAACAAGATAACGGTATTCAAGTATATCATGGAAATCACTGCCGTTTATTTTAAGAAGCTTATCACCGGCCTCTATACCTGCTTCATATGCAGGTGAGCCATTCTCCACGTATCCTATTGTAGTATCAATCCTATGCATAATAACCTCCATGCCTATTATTGGCATTTTATCATTATATATTATCTCATATTTTAATTGAATTGTCAAGTATACCAAAAAAATAACGGCGAAGAAACCTTCGCCGTGCGACATAATTGATTTTGCCGATTATTCAAATTTACCCTCTGAGAAGCCGTACTGACAATACCATCCACCAGAAATTTCTATTTTCATTTGTTTCGCCCCGTCCAATGGAATTGTAACATTACTTGCTACATCATCATATTTTAATTCTTTGGTATAAGCAATAATACCATCAAGATATATATTTAAAGTTACATCTGCTTGTTCTGTATCATCTATATGACCTACAGTAAACGAAAGACTGCTATATTCTCCTTCCAAATTAAATAAAGCTTCAGATGAATGTTTATATCCATTATTCAAAACAAAGCCATTTGTGTATTTTTTGCCTGACATCACAAAGTATTTATTATCTACAAGTGTATATTCTGTTCCTTGTTTATACTGATATGGCTTGCACACATCAAACCAATTATCAGCATTGCCCGGCTTTGCACCAAGGTAAACAACCTTTTCTACCCCGTCCCAGCTTACTTCCTTACCGATTGCAGTTCCGACTGCTCTTACAGGAAGATATGTAGTACCGTTATAAATAAACGGTTCAACCTTTTGTCCGTTTGCATCTCTTGGGTCTACAAGCTCTCCGTCCATATAGATTTTAATGTTATCGTAAGCTACTTCGATGTTTTCAACAGCAGACTTCGCAAAAACTGCTCCGCCTGTGCATAACGCTCCTATCAGTATTCCTGATATAATCCCCTGAATTCTTTCCTTCATAAAGATAATTCCTCCTTTTGTTTATTAAAAATTCCAGAAAAAAAGTGCGCAGCAACTAAAGTATACTGCGCACAATATAAAAATGCACAACTCTAATTGCTGCGACACAATTTTCTTTCTAAAATTGAATAAACTACTTTACACACAGAGAAAAAAACAGAGCGTACATTTTTACCAAAAAAATTAATAAAAAAACCTCTGTATGTAATTGTATTCAATTTAAGAAATAATTATGTCGCAAAAATATAATACCATATTTTTCACAGTTTGTAAAGAGAGATTGAAATTTTTTTATCAAAAAAGACAGAAGCCAAAGCTCCTGTCTTTTTAAATTTATCTTAACTGTGCATTAAGTTCCTTTTCAAGATTTTTGAGTACCTTATCGAATACTTCCTGAATTTCTTCACCAGTTAAGCTTCTGTCCTCAGCTCTGAACACTGCTGAATATGCAACGCTCTTTTTGCCCTCAGGTATCTGCTTACCCTCGTAGACATCAAACAGCTTAACTTCTTCAAGAAGCTTTCCTGATGATTTCTTTATAACAGCTTCAATTTCAGCAACAGCAACACCCTTATCAACAAGCATTGCAAGGTCGCGTGTTACAGCCGGGAATTTCGGTAATGACTTGTATTTCTTGTCATCGTTTATGTTTTCCATAACTGCATCAAATGAAAGCTCCGCAACATAACAAGGCACTTCAACCTCATATTTTTTGCTTACTGACGGATGAATTTCTCCAAACACGCCTATCTGCTTTCCGTTAACAAAAACTGCCGCACATCTGCCCGGATGATACATAGGATTATCCTTAACAGCAGTATATGATACACCCTTTACATTAAGCTGATCAAGTAAAGCTTCAACTGCACCCTTTAACGTAAAGAAATCTTCGTCAGCTCCGTACATTCCGAGTGTTATTACAACAGGCTCATCAGGAAGCTTCTGTCCTTCCTTAGGCAAGAATATCTTACCAAGCTCATACATTCTTGCAGATGCATTTCTGTAGTTATAGTTTCTTGAAAGAATATCCATCATGCTCGGAACAGTAGTCGTTCTCATAACTGATGTATCTTCGCCAAGAGGATTTGTTATTTTTACAACATTTCTTAATTCACTATCAGCAGGGATATTAAGCTTGTCAAAATTCGACGGGCTGATAAACGTCATTGTATAAATTTCGTTCATGCCCTGTGCACAAAGAAGCTCTGCAATTCTGTCTGAAAGCTTCTGTTCTGCATTCTTACCACCTCTTGTAGCTTCGCCGTTAAGAAGAGTTGTCGGAATCTTGTCATAACCGTAGAAACGTGCAACTTCTTCTGCAATATCTGCTTCACCCTCTAAATCAGGTCTGAATGATGGTGGTGTAACAGTCATCTTGTCCATGTCAACCTTGATTTCAAGAGCTTCAAAATATTTAAGCATCTCGTCAACAGCAACATCTGTACCGAGGAACTTATTTATCTTTTCAGGTCTGAACGGAATCGTTCTACTCTCGCCCACGTTACCCATAACGTCAATCATTCCACTGCAAACTTCGCCGCAGCCAAGCTCTTCTACAAGCTGACACGCTCTTTCAACAGCAGGAACTGTATTGTTATAGTCAAGACCTTTTTCGTATCTTGATGACGCTTCTGTTCTTAAACCAATTCTTTGAGCTGTAAGTCTTACGCTTGCTCCGTCAAATGTAGCTGATTCAAACACAACCGTTGTTGTATCGTCCTTAACCTCACTGTTAAAGCCACCCATAACACCTGCAACTGCAACTGCACGCTTGCCGTCAGCAATAACCAAATCTTCATTGGTAAGAGTTCTGTCCTGCTCGTCAAGAGTTTTTATAACCTCACCGTCTGCCGCACGGCGTACAACTATTTTATTATCCTCTAAGTCTCTTAAATCAAATGCGTGCATTGGCTGACCGTATTCAAGAAGAACATAGTTTGTAATATCCACTATATTATTAATTGCTCTTACTCCGCAAGCATTCAATCTTTCACGCATCCACTTCGGTGATGGGCCTATCTTTACGTTCTTCACCATTCTTGCACAGTAACGCAAGCACTTGTCCTTATCCTCTACAGATACGCTTAATGTATCTTCTATTTTATCGTTATTCTCGCTGAATTTTACTTCAGGGATTGTAAACTTCTTATCAAATGTAAGTGCACTTTCTCTTGCAAGACCAATAATTGAGAAACAGTCAGGACGGTTTGATGTAATTTCAAACTCAACCACATTATCGTTAAGACCGAATACATCCTTTATATCTGTTCCGATTTCTATATCGTCCGATAAAATAAGTATACCGTATTCAGGCTCATAGCCAAGCAAACCCTCTGTTATACCAAGCTCATCGTTAGAGCATAACATTCCGTTCGACATAACGCCTCTTAGCTTTCCTTTTTTAATTTTCACTCCGCCCGGAAGTGTCGAACCGTGAAGTGCCACAGGAACTTTTATTCCTGCCTTAACATTCGGTGCTCCACAGACAATCTGCAAAACCTCGCCTGTTCCTGCATCAACCTGACAAACCGATAAATGGTCGCTATCAGGATGCGGTTCACATTCAAGAACCTTTCCGACTACAACCTTGTCAAGCTCTTCGCCTAAATTTTCTACTCCTTCAACCTTTGAACCCGTCATAGTCAGCCTGTCGGCATATTCCTTTGGCGTGATTCCTGTCATATCCATATAATCGGACAGCCAGCTCATAGGTAATTTCATTTATATCATTCCTTTCTGAATCTCAAAATTAGAACTGCTTTAAGAATCTCAAATCATTCTCTGTGAACAGTCTCAAATCGTTTATATCATACTTACGCATTGCAATTCTTTCAAGTCCAAGACCAAACGCAAAGCCTGAATAAACCTCAGGGTCAATTCCGCAGTTTGCAAGCACCTTAGGATGAACCATTCCACAACCAAGAATTTCAATCCAGCCCTCACCCTTACATACACTACAGCCCTTACCGCCGCACGCAAAGCACGCAACGTCCATCTCAGCTGACGGTTCTGTAAATGGGAAATGATGCGGTCTGAAACGTACCTTTGTTTCTTCACCGTATAAAGCACGTACAAATGTAGCAAGCGTACCCTTTAAATCTGCCATTGTAACGCCCTTGTCTACAACGAGACCTTCAATCTGATGGAATACAGGTGAGTGAGTTGCATCAACGCTGTCACTTCTGTAAACACGTCCCGGAGCAATAATTCTGATAGGAGGCTTTGTGTTCTCCATAACTCTTACCTGCATAGGTGATGTCTGCGTTCTTAAAACTACGTCATCATCAATATAGAATGTATCCTGTGTATCTCTTGCAGGGTGATTTTTAGGAATGTTCAATGCTTCAAAGTTGTAGTAGTCAAGCTCCACTTCAGGACCTTCTGCAATCTGGAATCCCATTCCGATAAATGTATCCTTTACAGTATTCATAGTCTGTGTAAGCGGATGAAGCTTACCGATTTCAGTTTTTTTACCCGGCATTGTAACGTCAAGCACCTCGCTTGCAAGCTTCTCTTCTTCTGCTTTTGCTTCAAGCTGTGCTTTCTTTTCATCAATTTCGTTCTCTAATTTTGAACGAATTTCATTTGCAAGCGCACCAATTACAGGACGCTCCTCAGGAGTAAGCTTACCCATTTCCTTTAAAACTGCTGTAAGCTCACCTTTTTTACCAAGATACTTAATACGTATCTGCTCCAAAGCTTCAAGGTCTTTTACATCTGTAAGGATGTTTTCAACTTCTGCTTTGATTAGTTCAAGCTTTTGCTTCATAATAAATCTTCCTTTCTGAATATAAAAGCGCTTCGTCCCTATTGGGACGAAGCGCACTAAATACAAGCTCCGCGGTACCACCCGACTTCCGTTATATAACGGCACTCAAAATGTATAACGGCATTACCCGTTGCAGACTACACACGCCAAAACGCTTCACCCGCACAGCTCCAAAACGAAATTTCATCAGTGACCTTACCGCAGCGGCTCTCAGCTCAATAACCTCTGCTCTCTAAATGGCGGACACACTGACTACTTGATTTTTTCATCGCCTTTATTTATTCAATTACCATATATTATAACATATGTTTTTACAAAATGCAAGTATTTTTTTAAATTTTATCCATGATACAATCTTTTAAACTCAAAGCTTGCTTCACAGCTTACATTAACACCAAGACGGCGGAGAATCATTTCATCTTCTTCACTAAGCACTACCGAGAAATGTGCATCACTACCCTTTAGCTTTGAAAGCTGTTCCTTGGCAAGCTTTGCAAGTGGGTCTGAAAGTGCTGAAACAGTGAGCGCCATAAGAACCTCATCTGTGTGAAGTCTTGGATTTTTATGCTTTAAATACTGCGTTTTTAAATCACATATCGGCTCCAATACCTGTGCTGAAATCAATTCAAGCTTGTCCTCTATATCACCCAAAGCCTTTAATGCATTTAATAAAAGTGCCGATGCTGCTCCAAGTGTATCTGAGGTTTTTCCGGTTATAACACGTCCGTCAGGCAACACCATCGCTCCTGCCGGTGAGCCTGTAGTTTCTGCCTTCAAAAGTGCCGCCGATACAGCCGGACAAATTTCTGATGTGATTCCGGCTTTATTCATTATAAGTTCAATTTTTCTCGTTTCGCTGTCGTCCTGTTTACCTCTTAAATGATTTACTCCTGAAGTATAATAGCGTCGCAGAATTTCCATCTGAGATGCCTTTATACATACTTCATCATCAATAATACAGTTTCCTGCCATATTAACACCCATATCCGTCGGTGACTTATACGGACAGCTTCCCTGAATTTTCTCAAAAATAGTGCTTAATACAGGGAAAATTTCAACATCTCTGTTATAGTTTACAGCAGTTTCACCGTATGCTTCAAGATGGAATGGGTCTATCATATTAACATCGTTCAAATCCGCAGTTGCCGCTTCATATGCAAGGTTAACAGGATGCTTTAGCGGTATATTCCAAATCGGGAAGGTTTCGAATTTTGCATATCCCGATTTTATTCCTCTTTTATAATCATGATAAAGCTGACTAAGGCACGTTGCCATTTTACCGCTTCCCGGTCCCGGTGCTGTTACCACCACAAGAGAGCGTGTTGTTTCGATATAATCATTCTTGCCGAGTCCCTCATCACTTACAATATGCTGAACATCTGACGGATACCCTGCTATTACATAATGACGGAAGCTCTTGATTCCAAGCGATGTAAGATGCTTCAAAAACGTATCTGCCGCAGACTGTCCGTTATAGCGTGTAAGAACAACGCTTCCTACATACAAGCCCATTTCACGGAATGTATCAATAAGACGCAGAACTTCTTCATCGTATGTAATGCCAAGATCGCCTCTCATTTTATTTGATTCTATATCAGCCGCATTTATGGCAATTACAATCTCCACATCATCCTTCAGCTGCTGCAGCATTCTTATTTTACTGTCGGGCTCAAATCCGGGCAGAACTCTTGACGCATGAAAATCATCAAACAGCTTTCCGCCAAACTCAAGATACAGCTTTCCGCCAAACTGCGAAATTCTGTTTCTTATCTGCTCTGACTGTGTTTTTAAATACTGTTGATTATCAAATCCAATTTTACTCATGATTATAACCGTTATCCCTTCATAAACTCAATAATAATAGTATATCATATTTTTTAAAAATTTTAAAGTACAAATTTAGACAAATTTTGTTTTAAAGTACAGGATATTTTTTCAAAAACGCTTCTGCTATTTTTGTTCCACCCAAATCATTCAGATGACCGCTGTATTTAGATGTATATTTTTTATCTGTCCTTTATTAGATATCATATCAAGCTTTCCTATCCAATCAAAAATGCACCTATTCTTATGTAATATCCTTCTGATTTTTCTTCTTTTCTTCCTGAATTTCTTATCTTCAGAACATGATGTCCCTCAGGAAGTGCTTCTTCAAGAATTGACGAGCAGGCTCTGTTAAACTGAAGTGCATACTTATCCCAAGTTGAGCGTTCCTTCCACTCACCGCCGTCTATTGAGTATTCCATTATACCCGAATCCTTTTCGATTGTATAATAAGCACCTAAAAAGCTTCCGTCAAACTCAAAGGTAAGTTCATCACCTGCTGTAAATGAATATATATAATTCGGAAGTCTGTCATACATTGTATTATATGACAGCTTCCATGTATCATCTGCCATTCCCTCACACAGTATCATCTCAGGATTTGCAAGCTTTCTGCCAAAAACATACTCCTTACTTTCGTCAAGCCCGTTAAATTCAGCAGATTCCAAAGCTTCAATAATTATATCCGCATATAATCTGTAGCCCGTATCATTAGGATGAACTCCGTCCGTAAAATGTTTTGCCGAGAATCCATCAGGACTTTTGCCATAACGCTTGAACGCTTCGTAACCGACATCAATCTGAGGAATTCCGTAATATTCAGCAAGCTTTGCGTGCTGTTTTATACATTCAGTAACGCCGCCGTCCTTACGCTCCTTAAGTATATCCTTTGTTGTCGTATAAATCAAAACCATAGGAATTCCCGGTCTATACTGATTTACAACCCTTATTATGTTCTCTACATACACTCCTGTTGTGTTCAGACCATTATCATTTACAGCAAACTCTATAAATACCATATCAGGCTCTTTTGAAAGCATATCTCTTTGCATTCTGAAAAGCCCCAAAGCCGAGCCTGTGCCACCAACGCCTGCATTTATACATTCAAATTTAGTATCTGGATAAGCCTTTGCAATATCGCTTGTCACAAGCGAAGCATAACATTTATCGTTTGTACTGCTTCCTGCACCCTCTGTAATAGAGCCACCAAGATACCCTATTTTAAATTCCTTTTTATTTTTAATTATTTCACTTAATTTCATTTTTTAATCCTCCTTGTATTATATAATTATAGTTTAAATATCCACTTTTTAATGGATATATGCTATACTGTGTTTAGATACTGTGGATTAGTTCAATCCTCCTACCACTTGATGGTTTCAAAAAGGCTCTAACCACAGTCTCTTTGTACA
>JAZSPM010000074.1:0-6036 GCA_045537455.1 Candidatus Ornithomonoglobus sp.
CATAAGCGTCTTGCACTTGAAGCAGGAGAAGACCCGATAAACAATCCGCTTGAATATATCCTTGAATGCATAGACACAATTTACTCAATAAAGCATAAAAACGGTGCAATAAGACGAGTAAATGTAAATATAGCGGCAACTACAGTTGAAAATTACAGACGTTTAAAGGACGCAGGAATAGGCACATATATTCTCTTCCAGGAAACATACCATAAAAAGAACTATGAGGAACTTCACCCTGCCGGCCCTAAGCATGATTATTGTTATCATACAGAGGCAATGGACAGGGCTATGGAGGGCGGCATAGACGACGTTGGCTTGGGAGTTTTATTCGGGCTTGACACATACCGCTACGAGCTTGCAGGGCTTCTTATGCACGCAGAGCATCTTGAATCCAAATTCGGAGTAGGACCTCATACAATAAGTGTTCCGAGAATCTGCCCTGCTGATGATATAGATGTAAATGACTTTTCAAATGCAGTGCCTGATGACAAATGGCTTAAAATTATAGCTATAATCAGAATTGCAGTCCCATATACCGGAATGATTGTTTCAACACGAGAAAGTGAAAAGAACAGACAAAAAGCACTTGAGCTTGGTATTTCTCAGATAAGTGGAGCTTCATCAACAAGTGTAGGCGGTTATGCACAGCCCGAAAGCGAAGAAGAAAATACTGCTCAGTTTGACAGAAGCGATACAAGAACACTTGATGAAGTTGTAAATTGGCTTATGGTTCTTGGATATATTCCAAGCTTCTGTACAGCCTGCTACCGTGAAGGCAGAACAGGCGACAGATTTATGTCACTTGCCAAAACGGGTGCAATACAGAACTGCTGTCAGCCAAATGCCTTAATGACACTAAAAGAATATCTCACAGATTATGCTTCTGAGGAAACAATTAAAAACGGTGACAAGGTTATCGAAGAAGAATTAAAGAAGATTCCTAATGATAATGTAAGAAAATTAGCCGAAGAATATATAAAGAATATAGAGAGTGGCAAAAGAGATTTCAGATTCTAAAGGAAACAATAACATGACTGAACTTGAACAAAAAATAGAAGAAGCAAAAAAGCTTCTGAACGAAAATGAATATGTAGTTGTACCCGTTACAAAGGGGCAGATGTGTCTATGTGACGGATGTACTGAAAAAACAAGCCTTTGCCGTTATAATGCAATAGGCTATACGTGTACAAATCTCGTCTGTCTTAATGAATATATAAAAGAGCAGATAGATTATAAAACGATAATATCAAATATCGAATAAATAATCCGGAGGATAATATATGATAACAAGTAAACAGCGTGCGTGGCTACGTAAGGAGTCGCACACAATGGAGCCTATTTTTCAGATAGGTAAAGAAGGCGTAACCGATTTGGTTTTAAATGCCCTTGAGGAAGCTCTTGAAAAGAGAGAAATAATAAAAATAAAAATTCTTGAAACTGCTTTACTTGATACAAAGCAAACCTGCAACGAGGTTGCGGCTGCACTAAATGCCGAGCCTGTACAGGCTATCGGAAATAAATTTATTATTTATCGCCGTGCAAGAGCAGAAAAGAACAGAAAGATAGAGCTTCCGAAAAAATGAAGATAGGAATAATGGGCGGAACCTTCGACCCTATTCACAATGCACATATCATAATTGCAAGATATGCAAAGGAGCAATATGAGCTTGATGAAGTCATGTTTATGACAGGCGGAAATCCTCCTCATAAAAGCGGAATCACGGACAAGCTTGTGCGTAATAAAATGACAGAATTGGGTGTCGACGGTGAATTTAAAATAAACACCTACGAAATTGACAAAGAAGACTATTCGTATTCACTTCATACATTGGAGCATTTCAAAGAGACAAATCCCGATGACGAAATATATTTTATCATCGGCGAGGATTCTTTGAGAGATATATCAAAATGGTATAAGCCTCAGGAGATTTTAAAGCTTTGTACTTTGCTTGTTTTTCCAAGGACATCATTCGAAAACTTAAACGAAGTAATAAAGGAAACAAAATTAACACTTGACGGGGATATATTGCCAATCAATGCTCCGATAATCGGATTGTCCTCAACAATGATTCGTGAAAGAATACGCAAAGGCAAAAGTATAAAGTATATGGTTCCCGACAATGTTGCAAGCTATATACATCAAAACAGACTGTATAAGCCTGCTGCATGGGTAAAACAACCACCTCACGAGCCTGATGAAAAACTGACAAAATTAAAAAATTCGCTCAGTAAACAGCGTTTTGAACATTCCCTCGGAGTATTTGATACAGCCACAAAAATGGCTCTGCGTTTTGGAGCTGATTCAAAAAAAGCAAGCATAGCCGGTCTATATCACGACTGTGCAAAGGGCATGAGTATTGGAGAACAGCTTGAAAAATGCAAGGAATATAAAGTGCAACTGAGTGAAGACGATTTAAAATGCCTGCCTGTAATTCATGCACCTCTCGGTGTTGAAATTGCAAAGCGAGAATACGGTATCACAGATGAAGCTGTTTTAAATGCAATAAGACGTCATACCGTTGCAGGCAAAAATATGACATTACTTGATAAAATAATCTATGTTGCAGATATGATAGAACCAAGCCGCGATTTTGACGGCGTTGATGATATCCGAATTCACGCAAATGACGATATTGACAAAGCATATATGTTATGTTTAAAGCAATCAATAGATTTTAATAAAAAGAAAGGTAAACCGATTCATCCTGATACGGTTATAGCATATCAGGAAATCACGAAAAAGCCTTCAACTTGATGGGAAGGTTTCACGGTATAGCCGTGACGGATGAGGCGTAAATACCAAATCGGAAAGGAGAATAAAATAATATATGAAAAATAAAAAAATAGAACTTATTACAAATGCACTTGATGATAAAAAAGCTTCAAAAATAGAAGTTCTTGACGTTGCAGAGCAGACATCGCTTGCAGAGTATTTTGTAATAGCATCATGTCAGTCAACAGTTCAGGTTCGTGCCTGTGTTGACGAGGTTGAAGAAAAAATGGAAGAAGCCGGCTTTGAGGTTCATCATAAAGAGGGCTACAGAGGCGGTTCATGGATACTGATGGATTACGGCGATGTTATAGTTCACGTAATGCAGCAGGAAATGAGAGAATTTTATGCAATAGAACACCTTTGGGATGACACTGGCGACGTTATGTCAGAAGAAGATGAATAATTAATAAACTATATATAAAGGAGAAAATCAATGGAACAGTATAATTTTTCAGCTATTGAAAAAAAATGGCAGGATAAGTGGGAGGAGCAAGGTGCATTCCACGCAAGCAACGATTCAGATAAGCCAAAATATTTTACGCTTATAGAATTCCCCTACCCTTCAGGAATGGGACTTCATGTAGGTCATCCAAGAGGTTACACAGCTCTTGATATAATTTCAAGAAAGCGCCGTATGGAAGGCTATAACGTTCTTTATCCTATCGGTTGGGATGCTTTCGGTCTGCCTACAGAAAACTTTGCTATAAAGAACAATGTTCATCCTAAAATCGTTACAGAAAAGAACATTGCAAACTTTACAAGACAGTTAAAGATGCTTGGCTTCTCATTTGACTGGTCAAGAGAAGTAAATACAACTGACCCGAACTACTACAAATGGACTCAGTGGATATTCTTACAGTTGTTTAAAAAAGGTCTTGCATACAAGCAGGAAATGCCTATTAACTGGTGTACAGGCTGTAAGGTAGGCTTAGCTAACGAAGAGGTTGTAAACGGTGTATGTGAACGTTGCGGAAGCCCTGTTGAGCAGAAGAGAAAGAGTCAGTGGATGCTGAAAATTACAGAATATGCTCAAAGACTCATTGACGACCTTGACGAGGTTGATTATCTTGAAAAGATAAAGACTCAGCAGAAGAACTGGATTGGCAGAAGTGAGGGTGCAGAAGTTAAGTTTACACTGTCAAGCGGAGACGATTTAATTGTTTATACAACACGTGCAGATACACTTTTCGGTGCAACATATGTTGTTATGTCACCTGAGCATGAGCTTGTAGAAAAATTAAAGGATCAGATTAAAAACTATGATGAGGTTCTTGAATACAAAGCAGCAGCTGCAAGAAAATCAGAATTTGAGCGTACAGAGCTTGCAAAGGAAAAGACAGGCGTTGCATTGGATGGAATATACGCAGTGAATCCTGCAAACGGCGACAAGCTTCCTGTATGGATAAGTGACTACGTTCTTGTTACCTACGGAACAGGTGCAATCATGGCAGTTCCTGCACACGACAGCCGTGACTGGGAATTTGCAAAGAAGTTTAATCTTCCGATAATCGAAGTCGTATCAGGTGGAGAAAATGTTCAGGAAGAAGCTTATACAGACGTATACAGCGGTAATATGGTAAATTCAGGCTTCTTAAACGGTTTACCTGTTAAGGAAGCAATTCCGACAATGATTGACTGGCTTGAAAAAGAAGGTCTTGGAAAGAGAAAAGTAAACTTTAAGCTTCGTGACTGGGTATTCTCAAGACAGCGTTACTGGGGTGAGCCAATTCCTCTTGTATATTGTGAAAAGTGCGGATGGGTTCCGATTGACGAAAGCGAGCTTCCGCTTACATTACCCGAAATCGAGCATTTTGAACCGGGCGAAAACGGTGAATCACCGCTTGCAAAGGCATATGACTGGATAGATACAACTTGCCCTCACTGCGGTGGTAAGGCTCAAAGAGAAACAGATACAATGCCTCAGTGGGCAGGTTCAAGCTGGTATTTCTTAAGATATATGGATCCTCACAATAACGAAGCTCTTGCTTCAAAAGAGGCTCTTGAATACTGGGCACCTGTCGACTGGTATAACGGTGGTATGGAGCATACAACACTTCATTTACTGTATTCACGATTCTGGCATAAGTTCCTCTACGATATAGGCGTAGTTCCTACAAAGGAGCCGTACATGAAGAGAACATCACACGGTATGATTCTCGGCGAAAACGGTGAAAAGATGTCAAAATCAAGAGGTAACGTCGTAAATCCTGATGAGGTTGTAAATGAATTTGGTGCTGATGCATTCAGAACATACGAAATGTTTATAGGTGCATTTGATCAGGCTACACCGTGGTCACAGCAGGGCTTGAAGGGCTGTTACAAGTTCCTTGAAAGAGTATGGAATTTACAGTCAATGGTAAATGATGAAGAAGGCTACAGTGCAGACCTTGAAAAGTCAGTTCACAAGACAATCAAAAAGGTCGGCGAGGACTTTGAAAAGATGAAGTACAATACTGCAATCGCAGCTATGATGAGTCTTGTCAATGAGTTTAGCAAAAAGGGTTCAATTACAAAGGGCGAATATATGACACTTATCACATTGCTTAATCCTGTTGCTCCTCATATGACAGAGGAATTATGGGAAATGTACGGCGGCGAAGGCTTTTTGTCACTTCACGCATGGCCTGAATATGACGAAGCAAAAACTGTTGATGATGAAATTGAACTTGTTGTTCAGATAAACGGAAAAATCAGAGATAAAATGATGGCTCCTGCATCACTTGACAGTCAGGGCTTGCAGCAGCTTGCAATGGAAAGCGATAAGATAAAGGCACTTACAGAGGGTAAGGCTATAGTTAAGGTTATTGCAGTTCCCGGTAAGCTTGTAAATATAGTTGTAAAATAATCACTTTAAAAGACGGTCAAAATATGACCGTCTTTTAGTTTACTTATTAAATCTTTTTCTATATTCCGAAGGTGTTATATTTTCTGTTGCTTTAAATGGGGTGTGTGAGATTTTTTCTGTAAATTCAATTTTTCTATGATAAAATATTCGATTTTTAGGGCAGGAACAGCCACATTTTGGCTTTTCTGCCTTAGCTATAATATAGCACGAATTTTACGCCATGTCAATGGCGGTCTCGTATGAGACCGTGAATTTTACCCTTGTACATGGTGGAAAATTTGTGCTATCAAAGCCGTCCGTCATACATAATGGATAGTTCTCTATAGACGAGAGTGTGAAAAAAAGTCTGTAAATTTGGGATAGTCTCCCGTTTGCTGTCAGAAACGGAAGCTCCTCACTTTTTTTCATATCCTGA
>JAZSPM010000108.1:0-2753 GCA_045537455.1 Candidatus Ornithomonoglobus sp.
TTGGAGGGCGCCCTTGACATGCTCGCATTTTTATGTTATATTGTAGCTGAGGGATAAAATCCTGAAATGTGGATTTCACCCCTCAAAAAAACTTAGATTATATTATCATTTTGGAGTTTACACAAAATCAGGGACATCCCCAAATACAATGCTTTTTGATTTATTATCTGTTATTCTAACATTTTTCGCCACATAAAGCAGAAAAGCCGTAACCGCTCATTCTCTATTTTCCTTATCATATGATGATACGAAATTGCTACGCCCGATCATAAGAGTAATATCCCATCAGGAACTTTTATGTTATTATTTTCTTTCATATCAAGTTCTATATAACCATAAGGAGTCGGAATTTTAATATACGCTCTTTCCAATCCAAAAAGATTTGGTTTCATAGATATTTTCTTAAATCCTGCTTCCTTTATTTCAATTCCTGAGAACTTTGACATCAACTGATATGTTACAGTAGCACCCCATGCATGACTGTAATCAAATCCATATCCCAGGAATATTTCCCACGCCTCTTTCATTCCTTTATCGCATTCCTCGACAACAGCTTTCCACTTGTACATTTCTGTAATCCCATATTTTTCAAACAATCCGACGTGATATATAGCCTCAATCAAAAAATGCATAAAATACGGTTGTAGCGGGGTTTCATCCATGTATATCTTCTCTATAATTTCTTTTCCATTATCACATAAATCATATAAGACTGCAAGGATATTTGCATGTTTTAGGAAATATGTTTTATCTGTATTTTCTGGCAGCCAGTAACTTCCGATATACTTCATATTCATTCCACCTATATATAGTCCTTTTTCCGCATCATAAAAGCACTTGTTAAAACTAATTTTCAAACTCTCAGCTTTCTTTTTGCAAGTATAACTTTCATTTGGCATTTCGAGAACTGTATAGATTTTTTCTGCTGTTAAAAGTGCTTTATAATAGAACGCATTTAATACAGTCTGTCCCAGAGCCATAGGTGGATGATGCAGGTTATATTTATCAATATATATCCAGTCTATAAACATATAGTTGGGTGCATCATCAATAACGCCAAGACTACCTACATAACCTTCAAAGCAATTCAGTAAAACGGATAAAGCATCTTTACATTTTATCAGTATTTCTTTATCGCCCGAGAACATATAATTGTCATAAAGCATCTGAACTCATATCAGACTATAGCTCGTATGAAACATTTTTCCTTCGTTTATACACAAATATTCAGCAGTACGCAAAATATCAAAAGCCGACAGACTGGTATCTCCAAAGCAGAAATAACTTATCAGACTACTGATATAATAATCTCCTGTACATCCCAGATTTTCCTGATGCATCGGGCTATCAAGCTCTATTGTTTGCCGGCATATTTCAGTAGTGTGTCTGCCAACTTCATATATTTTATTCAGCGTCTCGTCATTACTTAAAAAGTATCCGCTTTGATCTGAAGGATAGTGTGAATATGATACATATAAATCATATAAATCATTTATATCACTAATTTCCACTCCTTCAATTTTTAAAATTCCTATACTGTCAAGCTTTATGCTTCTGTAATTCACGCAGTCCTGTGCTGTCAGTTTATATACAGAAGCTTCCTTTTCATATACTTCCTCGGTAGTGATGGTTGCATTAAAATTCCCTTCTTTTTTTATGTCTACCACAAAATATCCTGCATATATTTTGTCAAGTTCGGCGTATATTACTCCCGAATCAGTTTTATATATTGAAACAGGATTTATTCTTTCTTCTGCCAAATTTTTAATAGGCGACTTCTTTATGTTCCATATATTTTCGCACTCGGTTGCATTTGTCCATTGATCCTCTTCCTCGGTAAAATCAATATCAAATACACTTTTATACTGATTTTCAATACGGCACTTCCAACACTCGTCTGAAAATATATCTTCAAAGGTTCCATCCTTATATGTTATTCTACCCTCTAACCAAAATGTGCCCTTGCCACAAGAAACATCCATCTGCACTGTCGGAGTTAGTTGTACTAGAACATAAAATTCCAACTGTCCATCTGATACATCCAAATCATATGTACTATAATATTGTACAGGCATAGGTTTAATATTCCCGTAATCTCCGCCCGGGCATACCGGTCCTGTTCCGATGTATTTTCCGTTAACATAAAGAAAATACTTATTGTCTGCGAATAGATTTACTTTTACACTTTTTGTATTTTCTTTCAGCTTGTAGGTCTTTTTAAATGCCACAACAGCAAAGTTATATCCGTGAACTTCGCAAAACGTTGTATAAAATGAATTTTGAAATTCCGGATATATTTCTTTATTGAGCCAGACAAACACCACCTATCACCTGCAGATTATATTAAAATATTTATACTATTACACAATCTTCTAATTGTATAACCTTAAAAAACAAACAACCTTCATCTGCAAAAATATTACTTTCATAAATTACGGGTGTGTGAGATTTTTTCTGTAAATTCAATTTTTCTATGATAAAATATTCGATTTTTAGGGCAGGAACAGCCACATTTTGGCTTTTCTGCCTTAGCTATAATATAGCACGAATTTTACGCCATGTCAAGGGCGGTCTCGTATGAGACCGTGAATTTTACCCTTGTACATGGTGGGAAATTTGTGCTATCAAAGCCGTCCGTCATACATAATGGATAGTTCTCTATAGACGAGAGTGTGAAAAAAAGTCTGTAAATTTGGGATAGTCTCCCGTTTGCTGTCAGAAACGGAAGCTCCTCACTTTTTTTCATATCCTGA
>JAZSPM010000222.1:0-9209 GCA_045537455.1 Candidatus Ornithomonoglobus sp.
GCGAATGATAAGAGCTTTTATGTATTGAGAACTAAATTTTTTCGGACGAGGTATGTCGCCAAAGGCGGTGCCGAAGTACGCAAATTTAGTGAACAATATATAATTGCTCTTAGAATGAGCGTTAATGCTCCACCAAAAAGAAGCAGGGGTGCAGGGGACGACGATTGAGTCCCCGCATATAAACAATAATTTACAAAATATACTATAAGTATAACATAAAATTTACAAATATACAACCTTTTTAAATATTTTTATATTGCTTTTATAAAAGATATGTGATACAATAAATAACAAGATTGAAATTTTATTTGGAGTGAAATTATTTTGAACAGAAAAAACAGAAAGCTGTCAAAGGGTTTGGCAAAAAGCTCAATTATGGTACGTGAATTTGATACTGTGCTTTTTGGCTTAACCATGCTTTTGGCTATATTCGGTATTATAGTAATATATTCAGCAACAAGGTCACTTGAAACAAACACTAATGTAATTGTTCAGACCGCTGCATTCTGTCTTGGTACTGCGGCACTGATTATTACATGTCTGTTTGACTATGAGCAATTCAAAAATTTTATTAAATATATTTATATCTTCAGTGTATTTATACTGATACTTGTATTAATTTTCGGAGTTACCGGAGACTGGGGTGCAAGGAGCTGGATTCGATTCGGTTCGATAGGCTTTCAGCCGTCTGAGCTTGCTAAAATATGCTTTATAATTACTTTTTCATATCATCTTGACAGGGTTCAGGAAAGCATAAACAAGCCTCTTGCTATACTCGGCTTGCTTGCACATATAGGCGTTCTTATAGGTCTGATTCTCTTACAGCCTGATATGGGAAGTGCGTTTGTATTTATGTTTATATTCATTTGCCTGATGTTTGTGGCAAAGCTATCTTATAAATATATTATACCGATTATGATTGCCGGTGTTGCATCGCTTCCGTTTATTTATAAATACGGACTAAGCGAGTATCAGCAGATGCGTATAAAGGTGTTTATCAATCCTGAGCTTGATCCATTAAACAGAGGTTATAACGTAATTCAGTCCAAGATTGCGGTTGGTTCAGGTCAGATGTGGGGCAGAGGCTATCTTGACGGTACGCAGAATCAGATGGGATATCTGCCGACAAAATACACTGACTTTATATTCAGTGTCATAAGCGAGGAGTTCGGTTTTATCGGCTCTATGATGGTTGTCATACTGCTGTTTGCTCTTATATGGCGTTGTTTTACCATAGCACGCAGAGCTGATAATGCATTCGGTCGTTTTATATGTACGGGCGTTGGTGCAATGTTTTTGTTCCATGTTTTTGAGAATGTGGGAATGTGCATAGGTCTTATGCCTGTTACAGGAATACCGCTTCCGTTCATGAGCTACGGCGGAACTTCACTTGTTACGAATATGCTTGCCATTGGTCTTGTTATGAGTGTGGCATATCACAATAAACCCAGAAACTTATTTGATGTTTATTAGATTGAATAAAATTGAGAGGACATAATTAATGAATCGCGTCAACAAAATAATAAGCTCGCCGGAATTTAAAAAGGCGATAGAACAAACAGAGCTTGCGGAAGCTGACAGAATATACTGTCTGCACGGGTTTGACCATGCCGCAGACGTAGCACGTATAAGCTATATAATCAGCCTTGAAGAAAAGCTCAATATACAAAAGGATATAATTTATGCAGCGGCACTTTTGCATGATACCGGAAGATTCAAGCAGTATTCTGACGGAACTCCGCATCAGAAAGCTTCAATGGAGCTTGCAAAAGCGATTTTGCCTGAATGCGGATATGATGAAACAGAAATTGCCGAAATACTTTCGGCAATAGACTGTCATCGCCACGGCAAAACCAAAAACCGCCTCGGCGAAATTCTGCAAAAAGCAGATAATCTTTCACGCCTGTGCTTTAAATGCAAGGCAAGAAGCGGTTGTAAATGGTCGTCAGATGAAATGAATATGACAATTACATATTAAAGATATCGGCTCTTACTGAGCCGTTTTCTATTTTTGCCACAGCATACGTACCAAGACTCTTTGCACTGCCCGGATTGGTGATTGTCATTGTTCCGTCGGTATCAACCATAGGACGGTGAGTATGACCAAACACAACAAGGTCAGCATTAATATTCTTCCCCTTTGCCTTTAACTCCGAAAGCGTCATTTTAACATTGTAGCCATGACCGTGAGTTATGAAAATTTTTATTCCTTCGATTATAACCGTCAAATCATTTGGCTCGTTAGAAAAATAATCGCAGTTCCCTCTTACCGAATACATCGGTATATCAGAGAATATTGAATGTAAATCGTATGCGTCATCAGCATGGTCGCCTGCATGAATTATTGCATCAATTTTTCCGGCATTTGATATAACATCAATACAACCGTCAATATTTTTATGAGTATCTGAGAAGATATATATTTTTTTCATGTATTAAATTCCTTTCGGTTACTGTATTATAATTTTACCATAATACAGTAATTTGTCAAGAACTTTTTTCTGATACGAAAAAGCAATTCATATCTGTATTACAATCTGTTTTTTTGGCACGTAAGGTGTGCAAAAGATTGAAATATAGATATGAATTACTTGCAAGATTTTATCTACCCTAAAGAGCAGGGATCAAGGGACGGCGATTGAGTCCCTTGTATGTCACATTTTGTCAAAAACTTTTTTGATTTCCGAGCACGTTTCGACAGCTTTTTTCTTTGATAAGTGATAAAATAGATAAATAATAACCAAAATTTACCAATCAAAGGAGAAAGTAAAATGGCAAAACCAAATTTAACCCGAAACACAACCCTATTACAGGCACCGTCAAAAACGGATATAATCCCGTCGATATTACTGCTCTTGGCAGGAAGAGCAGGAGTTCTTGGAGCATTTCCGTTCGGATCGGCATTTTTTGCGGCGTGCTTTAATAAAAATACAGCATATCTTGGAATAACCGTATTGTATCTTGCACTGCTCTCGGCAGGAGCATCAAATGTAGCCGTAAAATACATGATGGCATCGCTGATATTCTGGCTCTTTATAAATTTATATAAAAGAGGCATGAAAGGCATAGAAGCCGCGGCGTGCGGTGCATCTGTATTCATAAGCGGTATGGCATCAATGTTTTACAGCTTTTCAGGCCCTTACGATGTTTTTATTTTGCTTATTGAAAGTGCAATAAGCGGAGTTATGTACATAATCTTTTCAAGTGCCAGGGACGTAGCTTACGGCAGACGAAGGGCTTCAACTCAGGAGGAGCTTCTGAGCGTAGGAGCGGCTATCGGAGTATTTATTTTAGGCTTTGGCAAAATGGAAATCCCGTACGGAATGAGCATTGCCAATATTATTACCGTTTATGCGGTTTTGATTGCATCACTGAATCTTAACGTATCAGGAGCTGCACTTATGGGGCTTGTGATTGGATTTATCACAGGCGGAAGAAATGCAGTAATTATGATGGGTGCATTCGGATTAAGTGCGGTATTCGGAAACTTTTTAAAAAGCATGAACCGCTTTGGAACTGCAATAGGCTTTCTTGGTGGTGCGTGTGCTGTTTTGCTTTACACAGGAGAAAGTGCAGAAATTCCGTACAGCGTTTATGATGTTCTTATAGGAGCAGGTCTTTTTGCGGCAACTCCTGCCTTTATTCAGAAAAAATTCAGTATATTTGTTGGCGAAGGTGCGTCTGTTGCCGCATTAAAAGACAGCGAACGATTGCGTGGTTATCTTGCGGACAGGCTTGCAAAATGTGCAAAAGCATTCCGTAATCTTGAAGAAACCTTTTCGCAGGCTTCGGGCAAAAAAACGGAGCTTACAAAAGCATTGCCTGAGGATATAATTTCAGAAACAGCAGGCAGAGTATGCCACGACTGCCCCAAATGCTCAAAATGCTGGGAAAAGGATTTGGAAAAGACACTTGACGGAATGTCGGAGTTATTATATATACTTGAACAGAAGGGCGGTCTTGAGCTGAATATGATGCCATTATCGTTCAGGGACAGGTGTATGCGTGCAGAACGTCTGGTGTACGGGCTTGAGCATTCATACGAGCTATTTAAGCTCAGACTTGCACGTGATGCAGAACGACTCGGCGGACGTGATGCAATCTCAGCACAGTATCATGAAACAGCAGAAATGATTGATGAAATATCAAAGGATATAGAGGTTGACTTTTGTACGGAAGCCGAAGAAGAAGCAGTTCGTGTATTTGAACAGATGGGCATAACTGTTTATGAGATAAGCATTACAGAGGGCAAGCGTATTGAGGCATATATGAGGCTCAGTGACAACGAGCGTATAAGCGAGGCAGAAGCCGTTCTTACGGATATACTTTGTGTTAACATGGGCTTTGACAAAGCAGAATACGGCGGGCTAAGCTTTGTTTCAAGACCGAGATTCAGCGTTGAAATCGGAGTGAAGCAAATTTCAAAAGAAGATGAATGCGGTGATACCGTGCGTGTATTCGGAACTGATAAGTACAAGCTGTACTGTATTATCTGCGACGGTATGGGCGTAGGCAAAAAAGCAGCAGAGCAAAGCAGTATTACATCAGGGCTTCTTCAGGAATTTCTTGAAGCAGGCTTTAGCATCCGTACTGCTGTTGAGCTTGTTAATTCTTCAATGTGCATGAAATCAGAGGATGATTTTTTTACAACACTGGATTTAATGTGTATTGACCTTATGAACGGAATGGCTGAATTTTATAAAATCGGCGGAGCACAGTCTATGATATACCGCCAGGGGAGTGCAGAAACAGTCTTTTCAGCGGCATTCCCCGTAGGTGCGGCACCGTTTACCGAGGTGCTTCCTCAAATAAAACGAATAGAGGACGGAGACGTTGTGCTTATGGCATCGGACGGAATAACGGAGTCAGGAGAGGTAAAAACGGAGTGGCTGAGAAACAGTATAAAAACGCCGTTTTTATCAATGCAGTCTATGGCAGAGGAAATTGCCGCAAAAGCACTAAAACGCAACGGCGGAGATATTATGGACGATATGAGTGTTATTACACTTAAAATAGTAGAAAATTAAAGACATATTTTAATATATAGGTTCATAAAATAGAATGTAAATTATTGTTTAGCTAACTATGAGGGGATTCGCCATCCCTTATGACGCTACGCAAACTTGCAGTTTGCTATGCTACAACGCCAAAGCGTTGTTCACCTCATACTCCCCTGCTATTTAGTGTAGATAAAATCTCGAAAGCAATTCATATCTATATTCCAATCTGGGGCACACCTTACGTGCCAAAAAACAGATTGTAATATAGATATGAAATGCTTTCTCGATTTCTCGCACAGAGCGAACAGACATGAGAATGTTTTTGTCTGTTCATAGGCAGTGAATGATAAGAGCTTTTATGTATTGAGAACTAAATTTTTTCGGACGAGGTATGTCGCCAAAGGCGGTGCCGAAGTACGCAAATTTATTGAACAATATATAATTGCTCTTAGAATGAGCGTTAATATTCCACTAATAAAGCGGTGGTCGTAGGAGGCGGCGTTTGAGCCTCCTAACACAGCTAAACAGTAATTTACACCTATTATACTATATAATAAAAGAAAAAGCAAGACTTTTTACAAAAATCTTGCTTTTTTGTTACAAAAAAGTTACAACATTATTCCTCGCTCTTAGCTTCGTCATCAGCTGTTTCTGCCGTTGAATCCTCAGCAGGCTCTGATGTAGCCATAGGTGTTGGTGAAGGGATTGTATCTATTGCATCATCAAACTTTTCAAGTGTTAAGCCGGCATCCTCAAGAATCTTGTTCATTGCATCTTCAAACTGCTTACCCTGATACTTTGCAGCTGCAGTTGTTTTGTTCTGCTCCCAGAATTCAGCATACTTTTCATCGCCTTCTATAGCAAGACGCTGAACAACGTGATAGCCGTAATCACTTTCGCATATAGCAAACTCGCCAGGTTTTACTGAAAGAACAGCTTCGTAAAATGGAGTAACCATATCGCCTTCTGTAAAGATATATCCGTCAGGCTGTGAAGCACTGCCCGGATCCTCGGAAAGGTTTGTTATCATTTCATCAAAGTTTTCGCCTGCTTTTGCTCTTTTCAAAACATCCTCAGCTCTTTCTTTTACAAATTCAGGATCTTCTGTTTCTGTAAGAAGAAGTACGTGCTTTGCACGGAGGTAATTTTCCTTGAAGAACTTTTCTGTTTCTTCATCCGACGGTGTAGGTATAGCTAATTCTTCTGCAAGCTTTGCCTGATAAGCACCTGCACCCATAACAAGCTCTAAAGCTTCTTCGCTTGCGCCTGCTTTTTTCAGCTCTTTCTGGAATGCCTTTGTACCGCCCATCTGACTTTTCATGCTTGCAAGGCTTTGTCTTACCATTTTCTGATCGTCCTCTGTAAGCTCAATTCCCTTTTCTTTAGCTGCTGAATAGTTCTTCAATGAATCCTCAAACATTGTTACTACATAGTCCTTTGCCATGTCAAAGTCAGCACCTGCACCGTATATTTCAGTAAGGAACTTGATATCTGACTGAGTAATCTTAATATCTCCCATTTGCATTGCTGTTTTGCCGGCACCGCAGCCTGACATAAGTGTTGCTGAAAGAACAGCGGCTGTTAATATTGTTAGTTTTTTCATTTTGTATATTCCTTTCTTTTTTAAATTAAAACCTAAAACTAAGTATACACTTATTTTTCAGTTTCGTCAAGTGATGTGATTACATTTAACAAATCGTTTACAATTTTTAATATATTCTGAGCCTTGAGCTTTACATTAATTGCAGGCTCGGTCTGTGACATTACTTTAATTTGTAACGGATATGCCTTGTCGAGTGCCATTATAATCTGCGGCGTAAGACGTCCGTCTGCAAATTTTAATGTTAGCATTGTTCCGTGCTGAATAATTTCTGTAATGCCTGCATTTTTAGCATGAATTTTAAGTGAAGCGACTTCGATTATATTCTGCACAGCCTTTGGAATATCGCCATATCGGTCGATAAGCTCATCTTCAATCTGAAAACGGTCATCCTCAGTTTCAATAGCCGCAATTTTTTTATACATATCAATACGCTGATTTGGGCTTTGAATATAGGACTCAGGCAGATATGCGTTGATTTCAATATCTATTGAAACATCATGTTCTGCTTCCTGTTTTTCGCCTTTGGCTGTACTGATGCTTTCACTTAAAATTTTGCAGTACATATCGTATCCGACGCTGTCCATGTGACCGTGTTGTTCGGGACCGAGCAGATTTCCGGCTCCTCTTATTTCAAGGTCACGCATTGCAATTTTAAAGCCTGAACCGAATTCCGTAAACTCCTTTACAGCCTGTAATCGCTTTGAAGCGACCTCGGATAAAATGCTGTCGGGACGGTAAGTAAGATAAGCATATGCCGCACGGTTTGAACGTCCCACACGCCCTCTAAGCTGATAAAGCTGTGCAAGCCCCATTTTGTCGGCGTTTTCTATTATAATAGTATTGGCGTTAGGGATGTCAAGCCCTGTTTCAATTATCGTTGTGCAGACAAGGATATCGGTATTTCCTTCTGCCATATCAAACATTATTTCTTCAAGCTCATCTTCCTTCATTTTGCCGTGACCTACAGAAACCTTTTTATCAGGGAAGTTTTCCTGAATCCATGCCGCCTTACGGTGGATTCCCTGAACCTTGTTGAAGAGATAAAATACCTGACCGCCACGTGACAGCTCATTTCTGATTGCATCAAGAATTACGGCGGGGTTATCCTCCAATACATATGTCTGAACGGGATAACGGTTTTCGGGCGGTTCCGTAAGCACGCTCATGTCCCTTACGCTTGTCATTGCCATATGGAGTGTTCTTGGAATTGGCGTTGCTGTCATGGTAAGAACGTCAACATTACTTTTGATTTCTTTAAGGCGTTCCTTATGTGCAACTCCGAATCGCTGTTCCTCGTCAACTACGAGTAAGCCTAAATCTTTAAAGATAACGTCCTTTGAAAGCAGTCTGTGTGTTCCGATAACAACGTCAACCTCGCCTGTTTTGAGCTTTTTTAATATTTTTTGCTGTTGTGTAGGGGTTCTGAAGCGTGAGAGCATTTCGACCTTTATCGGGAATGATGACATTCTTTTTATAAAGGTTTCGTAATGCTGCATTGCAAGTATTGTCGTTGGGCAAAGATAAGCGACCTGCTTTGAGTCGTTTATTGCCTTAAAAGCTGCACGCAGTGCAATTTCTGTTTTGCCGAAGCCCACATCACCGCAAAGTAATCTGTCCATAGGCTTTTGCATTTCCATATCGGCTTTGACTTCTTCTATTGACCGAAGCTGGTCTTCTGTTTCCTGATACTGGAAGGTATCCTCAAAATCCTTTTGCCACGGTGTATCGGGGCTGAACGCAAAGCCTTTTGCATTCTCACGCTGAGCATAGAGTTGAATCAGCTTTTGAGCAAGCTCATCAGTTGATGCCTTTACCTTTGCTTTTGTTTTGTTCCATTCATTTCCGCCGAGCCTGTTTACCTTGACCTGCTTATCGGCACTGTTGCCAATGTATTTATAAAGCTGATTCATCTGGTCTATTGGCACGTACAGGCAGTCGGTACCTCTGTATTGGATTTTTAAGTAATCCTTCAACACTCCGCCGACATTCATTTTTTGCGTTCCTTTATATTCGCCTATTCCGTGTGCGGAATGAACAACATAATCACCGGGGGATATGTCATTATAGGAACGTATACGGTTTGCGTTATCCTCTTTTCGTTTGCGGCGGCTTTTCTTTTGTTCAAATATTTCATTATCCGAAACAAGAACGAATTTTATATCGGGATATTCAAAGCCTTTTTTGATTCGCCCTCGCATAATTACGGTTTCGCCTTTTTTAAAGCTTTCGCCATCATTTAAAAACCTTGCTTTTATTCCTCTGTCATTGAGTACGCCCGCAAGGTTTTCACCTCTGCCTCGTGTTGATGCAAGAATAACAACTGTATAACCGTTTTTGTGCCATTTTTGTAAATCATCATAGAGGTAGTCAAGCTTGCCGTGGAACGATATTGTTGTTTTGGTTACAAAATTAACAAGTGATTTGTACTGAATATCGTTCTTTGTATGAGTAAGCGTTTCAAGAGAAATAACGGTATTTTTTAATATTTTATCAAGTGCATCGTTATAGCTTACAAAAAAACTGTCCTTGTCTGCTCCTATAACGCTCTTTGTTTTAAGCTCTGTTACAATCTCATTCTTTTCCCATTCAAAGGTTTTACCTCTGTC
>JAZSPM010000205.1:0-66307 GCA_045537455.1 Candidatus Ornithomonoglobus sp.
CGAGACCGCCCTTGACATGGCGTAAAATTCGTGCTATATTATAGCTAAGGCAGAAAAGCCAAAACGTGGCTGTTCCTGCCCTAAAAATCGAATATTTTATCATAGAAAAATTGAATTTACAGAAAAAATCTCACACACCCTCAAAAAAGAATCTCGTCTGAGATTCTTTTTTTGTTTAACTAACCCGCATATCTTACAGGCTTTAATAATATGTCATTTTTCTATGAGGTATACAAAAAACACATTACGGAAGATTAATGATTACCATTTAATTAATCAGCCCGATATAAAATCGGGCTGATTCTGATTATTAATCTAAGTAAATACTATCAATAACAGGAGTTAGAGTACCTGTTGTATCCCACAAGAATGTTTTTGCATTATATGTTGTCATATTCGCAAGCATTCTTCTGCTATGCTTTACATCAAATTTTGTAAGCTCTGTTCCGTTTGCAGTTTTTGTATTAAGCGTCTTTTGGTCGCTCATTGCAACGCTGAACAGCTTTCCGTTTTCATCATAAACCGCTGATATTAGTACTGCTGTTTTTTCAAGCCCTGTCGGATTTGAAACTGTAAGCTTAACACCAAATTCACTGTGCCAGAAATCTGTCATAGTAAGCTTCTGCTTATATTGAGCAGGCTCTGATGTTTCATTCCAGTTACTATTCCAATCTTCAACGCCTGTACCATCGCCTCTTATGCCATAATATTTGTACTCATACAGCATAGGAGCCTTCTTAACAACAAGATTATCAATCTTTACATTAGCAAAGCCCATTTGTCTTATATTCTTAGTATCATCATTTTTATAGTTCCATCGTGCGTTATAGCATCCCTTATATACACCGTCTATATACACATCATATACTGCATTTTCTGTATCAAGCACAAATCTGTATTTTTGGAATTCACCCGGTTTAACTACATCTGCCAATGTTGCACCACCATCATTTTTAGAGTTGTCATTTTCACTGCCCCATTCATGATTTAAAAACAGATTCTTGTCATTTGGTCTGAAGTGCATTGAAGCAAATGATGTGTAATATGTTGCCTCATCAGAATTATAGAATGAAATATATGCAGGCTGATCTATAGCATCACCTATAGTTGCATCAAAGCTTATATCTATTAGCCCTGTAAGGTCTGACGGGAACTTTTTAATAACATCTGTTCTTCTATTGTTGCTATTAAAATCAATCTGAACATTCATATATTCATCACTGAAATCAACAAGCTTTTCACCTTTTTTATTAACAGTTGTTTCTGTTACACCGGCAAGGTTTCTTCCATCTGTGTAGTAATAATATTTTAAACCTGAATACATATTTGAACCGCCGAAGAAGTCTTCACTTAAATCAGTAAAATCTTCTTTAACGTATGTAAGCTCAGGAAGCGACGGAATGTCCTTCTGCCATACTGCTATGTTATCGAAGGTTGTGTGTGAGCCCCAACCGGAAGTCTGACTGTTGGTAGTCATATTTATATATGTTACTGCATTCATTTCTTTGGGGAATTTTCCAATGTTCTCTGTTGTTGTACCATTACTGTTTGTAACTGTTACACTTATATTCTGTGAAGTTCCGAAATTTAAAACAACCTTGACATTATTTGTAGCAGCTAAATTATTTGTTATTGCTGAAGGTGTTATATGGTGCATACTACCAAGATCTGCACCTGCTTCACTTCTTACATACATACAGTCACCTAACATAATACCCAATTTACAATCTGTTCCATCTGCCGCCTTCAAACCAACTTCTATAACGTTATTAACGTCATCGTGCATCCCTGCATCATATGTAACACCTACCATTCCTGTATACGGAGTATCAAAAACCTTTTTTGCAGTTCCCCTTTGATTAACTTTTAACACTCCATTGTTTATCCATGTCTTTGAACCGCCGCTGTATGATGTATATTTTGTCCAATCTTCACTCGCGAAATCATCGCTAAAAACCTTTGTTGAGGTTTCAGCCGCATTTGCAGGTATCATTGATACAAGCATTGCAATCGCTAATACCAAGCCTAATAATTTTCTTACTTTTTTCATTTTTCATTTCTCCTTTTTTATTTTTTTATTCTACCAATACAGCTTGTGCCGTACTGTCAGATACTAATTTATTTAACGATAATTCTTTTGTATTACCGTTAAATTCAGCATATCCCAGATTGAGATTGCTGATACTTACATTACCGTACGGAGTTTTCAGCATAAAGCTGTTTTCTCCTGCGGTAAGGTCACCTACGGTATATGCTTTGGTTTTTTTATCATAAATTATGTAAACCATTGCTTCATCCGGATTTTCGAGAGTACAGTCTCCGATTTTAATTTCACTATCCTGCGACTGAATCAGATTATCCGAATAAAATACCGTCGGATTTGCTTTATAGGTTTGAGAGGTATTCCAGTTATAATAACCGTCCTCTGCCTTTTTAGGATACAGGCATATGTCATCTTGAACTCTGTTAAAGAATACGTTTTTCTGTTTTTCGCCGTTTACAGTGATGTCAGTTACATACAGATTATCCGTATCAAATGAGAGAGACAGAGTATCATTTCCGCTTATATAGACGGTGCTCCATATTCCGTTTTCTTCCATTACTGCAAAGGACCCTGAACGGATATGCTCTTTAAAAGCAGCGAGAGAGGAATATTCGCTTTTTTGAGCTATTTCAAATATATATCCGTTTCTCATTGCACTGCGTTCATTCTGTGTAAACCATTTCGGTTCATCAGATTTCACATTCAGAAGATTAATTGAATAAGCAGGAACTATTGTCCCGTTTGGAGCACAATCCGCCGTTACGTCACGGATTTCCACTGCAGCCGCATTGAGAGGTATGACAGCTGCATATATGCTTTTATCCTCAAGGTACAATGTACCGTTTGTAGATTGTGCGGTATACGGTAATTTGTTGAGTTTTGCTCTTGCTTCCTTACCGTTATTTTCCGCTATAACCTCTTCCCCTGCAACAAGCTCATCTTCATAGTAGATTTTTGTATCCTCGGGGTGAGTTATATATATTGTCGTTCCCATGTTGTATATATTATCCTGATAATCCGTCAGCTTTTCATCTTCCGCCTTACCCGGATAAGAATAAACTATTGCTTTATTTTTATACTGTGCCGATGCCGACAAGCCCTGTTCTGACGGTTGGAATATACTTTCTCCGCCATCCATTCCCGAATTATATCGATAATAGGAAAATAATGTCGGTGTATCATGCAAGCTTTTTATTGTATCGCTTCGCTTCCATCGTGCAAGAAAAGCATTGTCCTGACCTCTGTATCCCGACATATACCATACAGTATCAGGAGCTGAGCCTAATGAATAGCTCTCGGTCATATAACCCGTTGTTTCCTCTACCTGATAAACAGTATCGTTATGACCCACCTGTAAACCGGGGTCTATAAGATATTCACCATCAGTTGCATTTCTGAATTTTGCGATTTTTACATTATAAGGATATTCCTTATCATACGCTATGCTTTCGATATATTCAGGCAGACGGTGCGTATATGCCGCTACAAGCGGATAGAAAAAGCTGTAGGTTGAGGATTCATTATTTTTATAGAAACCACCTCTGTCTGATAGCATATAGAGCATAAGCGGAAAGTTCTGACGAATATTCAGTCCTGCCGCCAATCCAAAGCCCGAACGTGCATATGGTCCTACGGTATTTGATGTCTGCGAATGATAAAGCACTGCAATTTCCGCTTCAACACGATTCAAAAGTAAATCCACTTTATTTTTTATATCACCCTCAGGAAGCAAATCAGAAAGCGTGATTAAATCCGCCCAAATCATAGCTCCGTAGCAAGGTGAATTATAATCACCGATTGCATAACCTGATGCTGCGGTTGAAGCTATTATTTTATCGAGTATATCCTCAGCTTCACTTAAAACCTCAGCATCATCAAAGGCTATACCGTAAAAGATACCTCTTACCAGACCGTCATACGTCTGATTGTGATGTGCTCCCAGTGCTGTTTCAGACGAGCCCTTATTCCAACTAAAACCTGTTGTCTGATTGAAGCATTCGTTATATATTGTGGTTTTAAGATTCGCAAGAGCTTCATCGCTTAACATATCAGCATATTTAAAATACATATAATACTGACTCATGTCCGTAAATGCATATCCGCTTGTTTTTGAAGCAATCAGCTCCTCTGCTTTTTTAATATTACCTGTAAGCAGATAGTATAATGGATTTGATGTTATATTGATCGTATATCCGTTTGAAAATGTTCTGTCTGCAAGCTCATGTGTCAAGTCAAGCATTTGTTCAGGCTTATCTTCTTCACCCGAATACCAGCTTGCCTCACGGTTAATATTAGCCTTTGCATTTTCCTGTTGAAGTGTTCTTGTATCATCAGGAGCTTCACGTTCATAAAGAACAATGTTTTCCTGTTCAAGAAAGCTCTTGTTTTTGATTTCCGAAAAGTCATATTTACTTTCAGGATTTTCAAACTCACGAAGAAGTGCATTTGCTGTAGTTTCAACTCTGCTTGCTTTAACAACACCATTGGTTAACGGCTTCATTGTGCCATCCTGCCACAAAAAGCCTTTTATTGTATCGCCGTCGTCAGCTGTCAAGGTTACAGTGCCTTCTCCCGTTTTTACGCCAATTAATTCTCCGCTTCTGTAAACAGCCGCCGCAAGGAATGTGTTATCCGGCAGTGTTGACTCTGATGTAAGCGTTATTTCGCCACTGTCATAAATATTATGTATTATCCCCTGCTCATCATTAATATCAAGCTCATAATAATGCTTGATTTTAAGATTTTTTATTTCGGCATAACTGATAGCGATTCTTGTTACGTCTGTCAAATTACGAACATGAAGCCCGCTTACTTCATTTCCGTCAACACTTACAATTACATCTCCTGTATCAAGATTAACTTTCATAACATACTTATGAAAATTCTTGTTTTCACGCCTTGCAAGCTTCGAAACAGGCTTACCGCCATAATTCGACAAGCCATACTCATGGTTTAAATATACCGTACCGCCGTTTTGATAAATACCCGAAACCATACTTCCGCCCGAGGAAACTAATGCTACGGTTGAAATACCTCCGTTCCGCTTCGCTTCAAAGTCAACCTCTACAATACCTGTTGTAAGCTCATCAAATGTTTTTTGTGCATAGCCGTTGGTGATACTTAAAGTACCGTCAGCAAAGCTCATGCTCGTATGCTTTCCGGAATTATACAGAGTATTGTAGTTTAATGTATTATAAATTTTCGCCGTATAATGCCAGCCCTTTGAGGAGGAAAAATCCTCCTCAAGAACATTGGCATATGCTATATTCATACATAACAGACACAGAATAACTGATATTGATATAAATAATTTTTTCACATCATATCTCCTATCTTACAACAACCATAATCTGACCTATACCGTAGTACATTCTTACATATATGTTGTCACCCTTCATGATTTCATCAGCTGTTCCTGTTCTCATTCGCTCATTCTCGGAATCATATATCCATATATTCTTACCGGTTACATCATAAGCACTTGCCATGGTATAATCATATACAAAGCCTCTGAGTTTTCCGTTTACAGGCATTGCAAAATATCGCATATTTGCACTTCCGCTTACAGATTCAACAGTTCCGTAATATCCAAGCAAGCCTATCCACAATTCACCTGTTGAATTAACAAAGGAATCGGTATCGCTCGGTCTGAATAAGATTTTGTAAGCAAGTACACTACCTTCGGTATCGGTTGAATACTGAATCAAATCACCTTCACGAAGCTCCTCTGGCTTAACAGCCCCGTATCCAAAAGCCGCCTTATATTCAAGCTCATCCTTACGTCCCAATATCTTTTCAGACTCTCTGCCAATAAATTTAAAGCCATAGCACAAATCATTGTCTTCATTCACCGCTGTATATACAGTTTTAATGACACCGGTTTTAGCGTCTTCACCTATTCCATAGCCTGTTTGACCACTTCTTTCAATAAGTACAATAGCGGCATTGCCAAGCTCATCTATATCATAGAGCTTTGCTCCCTGTGGAATTGAACCCTGTCCACCATAAGAACCTTTCTTTTTCACTTTATATTTTTTGTATTCACCGTAATCACCCGGAATATCCATAAAGACCGTACTGTCTGATACGCAGAAGGTTTCTTTCAAATGCGATAGCTGTCTTATATAGTTTCTGAAAATATATGATTCAGTCTGAAGCTTTGCATCAAGGGTGAAGTTGTCAACATCAAAGCCTATATAACCCGGCACTGCCGAATTGTCCGTTGCAGTGCTTATTTCAAACACTTCATCTTTTGCAGTTACATCATATATAACAAGCTGAGGTGTAAGTGATGATATAATATTTTTCGGTAAAACTCCGCCGACATTGTTAAATCTTATCTTTTCAGCAAAGCTGTAGGTTTTATGCTCGCCCTTTGACGTGTATATTTTAACTGCTCCTGTTTCTGAGTTTTCATCATACCACGCATTAAAGAGATAACCGTAGGTCGCTTTCACATTGCAATCAACAGCCGCAATTCTTCCTAAGCTGTCACTGTAAAATACTGCCTTCTTGCCCATTTCAGGTAAATCCTCACCTGACTTTAAAAATTCATCTGTTACGATATATTCAGTGCCGTCAATTATATATGTTGTATGCTCGCCCGTACTTCCTTTTCCTGTAAGATAACCCTTTACAGGATAATCTACGATAGTTATGTACACACGCTTATCACCCGCTGCGGTATTAACATTCAGTACCTCAAGCACTGTCCATTCTGACATCGAATCAAAGCTGTATTCTTTGTCGTCACCAAGAAGTCTGATGTCAACCTCAGCCTCATCGTCTATTTTGTACATACCTTTTCCGTACTTAGCATATATAACACGTTCAGTTTTATTTACGCCCTCAACAACAAGTGTTTCGTACTTTGTAATAAATACAGAATGTTCGCCGAGTCTGTCCTCAATAATTTTTACATTATATGAGCCATCTATAATTGAATTAATATCTGTATTCTTGATATTACCGCTGTATACCATATTGTATATTACAGGAGTTTCATCGCTTAGCTTTATATTTCTTTCATGTTCTTCGTCTCTGTAATATAACGCTCCTGAACGGTAATCGGATATATCCATACCGCTAAGCTCAGTAACAGTATCTGTTCCTGCTTCTGTAAGATATACAATTTCTTCATCCTCATAACGAATATATGCTTCTACGTCATATCCCAAAAGCTTATCTGCATCAGTTGTGCCGATATAATATTCGTTTCCGTCAATATGGACACGGTTAGGATTTGCCGCATTATTATCATACAGACCGGTTATATCATTTGCAGTTATTTTGCCCTTTACCTTTATTATGTCTCTGTGATATTCAGCAAAGGTCGTCTCTGAAATCTCTGCCTTATATGTTATCATATCGGTATTGGTTACTTTTGTAAAAAGCATATTATAAATAAGCTTTAAAGCATCCGAATATGTAAGTTGTCCGCTCATGCTGCTTAAACCCGATGTAAGCTTTAATGATGATGCAAGACTCTTATATCCTTTTGAATATCCGCCCTGACTTATTGCAAATATATTGTATCCGAGAGCTTCACATACAACCTTGAATGCTTCATCATATAAAATCGCATCGTTCGGTCTGAATATTCCTGAATCATTGGTTGATACAATACCCATAGCCGCAGCTGCATTAATTTCGTCAGCACCGTTGGTCGTTCCTGACTTTACATCATTAAAATAACTGCCCTCAAACATCGTAGCCGGCTCCATGCCAAACATGGATATAACATATTTTACAAATTCAGAACGTGTTATTGTTGCATCAGGCTTTGCATTTTCCGGAGCATCAGCACCAAGTGCCGCAAGTAACCCGAGATTTCTGCTAAAATCACCGTCTTGCTTTGGTGCGGCATTTACTGCAAAAGAAGGAAGCATACTGAATATTAATATAATGCTGATTATAATGTTTAATGTTTTTCTCAATTCGTCTGCACCTCCTTAATACTATTCAATAAACGAACCATAACAGCCGCCGCTTCGGCTCTTGTTGTTCCTGCATTCGGCTCAAAATTACCGCCCTCTTTTCCTGTTATCAAGCCTGCAGAATATGCCTTATTAACAGCTTCAACCGCCCATGAGCTTATGCTGTCAGAATCAGCTATTGAAGCTTCGGATATTTCCTTTTCGCCAAGCTTTTGTTCATACGCTCCGATACATACTACTGCCATTTCTTCACGTGTGATTTCATCAGCCGGTCTGAATTTTTCACCGTCGCCTCTTACAATACCATTTGAAACAGCCGTCTGAATATACCCGCTGTACCAATCCTTTGTAACGACATCAGTGAACATACTTATATATTTTCCCTCTTCAAGACCAAGCAAGCGTACTATCATAGCTGTAAACTCTGCTCTTGTAATTTTACCGTCAGGATTAAACTCGCCTTTTTCATTTCCTTTTACAATTTTCTCGCCATTCAAGGTAACTATATAATCCTTTGCCCAATGCTCTTTTATATCTCCAAACGGGATCTTTTCCTCTTCTACCTCGATTACAGGCTCTAACGTCGGCGCAGGAGTTTTATTTACCATTGATCCTATATAGCCGGTGCTTCCGTTTCCCGAATTTCCGCCGCCACCGCCGGTTATGCCTCCTGAGGATTTTACTAAAACAGGCTCGCTTTCTTCTGTTATACCGATTTTCGGTTCAACATCACAAGCCGGAGTAACTGCAAACTTAATGTACTCACCTACATCGCTTGACTTCAAGACATATGTAAGTCCGTTACCGACTTCTTTATATGTGCCGTTCTTTGAAGATGCTCTAAGCCACTTATATTCAGTTCCGCTTTCCTTTGCATCACCTTTTTGTGAATATGTATACTTACCTGTAAGCTTATTTCCCTGCTTTGCAGTTCCGCTTATTGATACGTTGCCTGCAACAGGCTTTGTAAGAACCTTTACAGGCTCTGATTCCTGCGTTTCTCCTTCTGCCTTACCAAGCTTTGTTTCAGGTTTAACCTTTACCTGAATATACTTATACTCATCATCGGCTGTTAAAGTATAACTCTTTTCATCAGCACCGCTGATTGGTGCATACTCTCCATCTTCTGTATCAGCAATATACCATTCATATACTGTGTCACCCTCGTCCTCGCCAATGACACTTGTGAAGTCGTAATTTGCAGTAATTTCCTCGCCACCGCTTAAAATACCTTCTATTACAGGCTTTGTGATACTGCACTTGAACTGTGAATAATCAATTTCTAATTCTTCAATAAGTGCTTCTGTCATTTCAGTTCCGTTTACGATTATTGTGTACTTATCAGTAACAATATCCTTTGCAGGCATAAATGTGAATTTATATGAGCCGTTTTCATTTGTAAGAATCTGGTCTGCATAAATAACATCACCATCATCACCGGTAACCTCTATTGCCTTATGAACATACGCAAGAGTTCCAATGTTTCCTGCTATTGTAACAATACCATTTTCATAATCAACCGTTGATTCTTTTTCAGTTACTATCTCAGAAACATTTATCTTTTCTCCGTTATTGTCAAACGAAGCCGCAGCACACAAAGGATTTATATTTTCATCAAGTATGCTTAATGTTACCTCGTAGTTTTCAGGCAAGTCTGAAACTGATTTACTATATTCAGCCTCACCGTCTATAGTTACGCTTTCTGTAAGCTTTTTAACAAGACGCTTTACTCCGTCATTCACCTCGTACACTGTTAAAACAGCATTTGCTGTTATCGCATCTGATGAATTTGTAAGCTTTGCAGTAAAATTACCGTCTGTAAATTCTGCGTCTTTTATGCTTACGCTATCAACAAGCTTTATAGTAAACGACACAGTTTTTTCTGTTTCCAAAACCTTGCCGTCTTTTGCTTTAACTCCTACCGGAATAACAAGCATATACTGTGCCAATGATTCAAGAGGATTTTCAGGAGTTACCGTAACAGTTTTACCGTCAGGCTTAACTTCTGCAGTTACTGTAGAAAGCTCCGAATCCAAAAGCATAATTCCGCTTGCATTTTCAATGTCTTTATTAAATGTGATTGTTATTGGTGTTTCATTATCAACATTAACATCATCATCGCTTACGCTTATTTCATTAATCTGAAGCGGAATATCCTTTACTATTGATACATCATCAACCTCTAAAACATTTTCGGTTTCCTTATATGCACCAAACGCAATTCTTGACAAACCATCATATGAATCTGAGGGCTTTATATTCCATGAATTTGATGTCATAAAGGCTTTCTTCACTTCGTTACCGCCTTCAACGCTTATACCAATTTGTCTTTCTTCACCGTAAACGGTAAATTCAAAGCTATACCATTGCTCAGAAGCAAAATTTTTTATGGTTGTTACGCCCATTCCTCCCTGATTTGCCATACCGTAAGCGTGGTCAAAAGCTACGTACATATTTGAGTTATCAGTTCTAAAAAATATAGTATTTAACGTTGCCGCCTTATTCTGACCGGAATTTTTATTGCCTGTAAAAGAAATTGTTGCTATTTGGTTGTTAGGCATACGCAGCTTGTATTTAACTTTAACATTATCTGTAACATACTCAGTAAAAGGATAAATCGCATATTTGTTTGAGCTTGAATTTGCTGATATTTTCATAATTCCGTCATCTGTAATTGTTACTGCATTTGCGGAATTAGCAAGTGTATTTGGTGTTGTTGCATCCGCTGAGTTGCCGAATTTCCATACCTTTTCACTTGCTGACTTATTTGAAAAGTCATCAGTAAACGGCTCAACAAGATAATCGGAAGCATTTACTGTCGTTGACAGTGCAAGCACTGCCGACATTATAAGGCTTATTAGTCTTTTTTTCATATGATGTTTACTCCTTTCCCGATACCGTTACTGTTGTTTCAAGCAGAGTCATTCTCGGAACTATCATAGTTTCAACCTTTTCTCCTTCGTTATCAGGACTGTATACAACTCTGCCGTAGTTCAAGTTCTTAATATCAACCGTACCGTCCGGTGTTTTCAGTTTGAAGCTTGCTGTTTTATTTGTAAGGTTAAGGAATATATACTGATTTTCCGTAGGCTCATGAATAAGCATTACAGAGCTTCCTGAAGGATTTTCAAGAACAGTATCACCTAAAACTATTTCTTTTTTTGTTGACTGAACCATTACATCAGAACGAACAAGCTCGGTTTCCTTATACGGTTCATAATCAAGCCAGTCAAAGAAGTCCATTTTATTCCACTTATAATAAGAAATTTTTGTTTCAGGGTCAACCTCAGTTGAACTTTTTGCTAACTTACCGCTCTGATTATAGTCTACCATATATAGAGGCTCACCATTTGTATAGCTTTCGTTAACCCTCATTGTCATAGTGTTAATATCAAGCTCCATTGTATCCTCTCCGCTTGTATACTTAACCTCCCAGTTGTCGCCATCCTCATTGATTTCAGTAACCGACTGCTTTATATGAGCTTTAAAGCCATCTATTGTCTTATACTCATTCTTATCGCCCATTTCAACTATAAAGCCGTTTCTCTGCTTGATTCTTTCCTCACGCGGAATACTCTTCTTTTCTCCGTAATAGTTATAAGCAGTAATTGCAAGCATATTATGCTGATATGCAAGTGCACCGCCGCCAAAGCCGGAATCAAACGCCTGCTTACCGAAGTCAGTTATGCCTATGTCGTAATCTCTGCCAAGACTTGTAGTATTTATAGGCTGTAATGAAACATATGTATTAAAGTCCTCAATATAGATATTTTCATCACCCTTTAATCTTGTCGGAACTCCCAAGCCTGTTGCCTTTAAGCGAACCTCTTCATCACCTGACTGAAGAACGGTCATTTCACCTGTTACAAATTGGTCTCCGTACCAGATGCCCTTACATTCCTCATAGTTTGAAACAAACATTGTTTCACCCATGTCAGTATATTCCTTGACACTTAACTGATAATAGTTTGCTCCGCCCTTATCGTCAACAAGTCCGGGCCAGCCCATAATTATTGCCTTATTTTTATTAAGCAATGCAAACTCTTTACCGTCACCGTTAGGATAGTCATACGTCGGCCAAGTTTTCATATTATCAGGACTAACTTCAAGGTCTGTATCAACTCCGTACATCGACCACATAAGACCAATATCTGATACGTCCTTGATATCAGTTGTATCAGCATTTCTTCTCCATGTAGCACGGAATACTGCGTCCTGTCCTGAACGACCTGTATTATACCAACCCGGCTGTCTTGCTCCGATTGTATAATCCTCAGTTTCGTAAGCACGTCTTTCGTATCTGCGTTTTAAAGATGTCTGATAAAAACCTATACGACCGTATAGATTAGCAAGATCATTGTTTGCTTCACCGATTATAGTTATTTCATACGGATATTCCCTGTTTTTTATCAGTCGTTGTATATAATCAGGGAAATAGAACTTCAAAGCCGCCGCATTTGAGAACCAGAAGCTGTAACCGATACTGTTCTTTTCAGGTGCAAATACCGTTCCGTCCATCATCAGATGTAAAAGCGTCCTGTAATCCTGTTTTTCAACAATACTATAATACTGACAGCCATAAGCACGGTAAAACGGTCCTGCAAGCGAATTGCTCGGATCATGATAGAAATTTGCTATTATCGTATTATAATAATCAAGAAGAATTTCAAGCTTACCTTTTATACGTTCATCTTCAACATAGTTATATGCTGTAAGGAAATTTGTATATGTAAACGCTCCGTAACCGGGCGCCCAGGTATCGCCCACTTCTCCTATGCCTCCCAAGTGTGCTAAGCATCTGTCAAGATAATCCTCCATACGCTTTAACATTCTTGCATCATCTGCAATTTCCGCATATAGTATTCCCTCCAAAAAGCCTTCCGAGCCTTGGTTGTGTAAGCAGTTCATTGCAAGCTCCATCGATGTTTTATACGGTGAAAACCCACTGTTCTTTCTGCCTATTCTTACGATATAGCGGTAAAGTGAATCCTTTGCTTCTTTTGTAAGCTTATCACCGTAATCGTACCATATTACATAAGGTTGAATATCTGTAAATGTAAACGTTGTCATATCGCTGTGATACATAAGAGTTTGATCTTTACCCAAGTCGTTTACAAGAATCTTGTTTGCTCTTTCAATATTTTCTTCTTCGCCTACAAGAAGATTTGCAAGCACACTTGAAAGTCCTCCGCTTTTAACATATCCAACCTTATAATTATCAGGGAACGCAACTTCATCTGACATTTTCAGTCTTTCTACAAATGCCTGCTGCTTTTCTTCTTTAGGCAGGCTCTGATACCACGGAAGCGTTTCATCACTTATCTTCATGTTATACTCATTACGCATCATGTGCTTTGTTACATCAGGAATATCACGCTTATATAATTCAAGCTCAACATCTGACGGAAGTGATTTAACATACTCCTTTATATCATCAGGAATTTGTGTGATTTCAAATTCCGTACCTCTGTTCTGTGCATTCCATGATGATACTGCACTGTTCAATTTTGCTTCCATACCATTATCTGCAAGAGCCGGCAAATTCGTCAATGACATACATAAAATTAATAATGTAGATAATATTCTTTTTCTCATGCACATCACATTCCTTTCTCTATTTACTTATTTTGTTCTATAAATTCATCTAATTGTCTTTGTACCTCTTCAACAATAGCTGCAACATTTGCGTTTTTAAGCTCCTCCTGCATTTTTGACCAGTAGCTTGCAACAGGCTCACAGCCGGTCTTTCTTGCAGGATACTTTGAATAAATCTGAGAAACTAACGCAACCTCCGTCTTTACCTTCTCAGTATTAAATGTAAATCCAAATATTGGTGACACCTTAGCTGATTCATTAAACTCCTTTGTCTTTTCCCATGTATCATCTGCCTGATCTGCAAGAAGATAAGCGTTAAACTGATTACCAAATCTCCATGTCATACCCGGCTCATAGCCTGAATCAGGTCTGTAAACAACCTTACCCTCTTCATTCAAATCAAAGTGCTTACCCTCTATACCAAACGCAATCAAATTATAAAGGTCTTTATTTGTGTTCATTTGCTCAATAAGCTTAACTGCCTTTTCAGGATGCTTTGAGTTTGCACCAACACCAAGCATTGTAAGCTTTGCATCTGTACTTGAAAGCACTGCACCTGAAATCTGAACACTTACAACATCTCTGCCTCTCATCGCTGCATATTCTTCATTTGCACCAGGCTTATAGGTTGCTCTCCAACAAGCATATCTTCCTGCTTTTTCGTCCATACTCTGGTCTGTAATCATTGAAATATCCTGTCTGATATAGCCTTTATTAAACCAGTCCTCCATAAGAAGTGCTTCTTTATTTTGTCCTTCATCTTGCGTAATATCTTTTGCCTTTAAAGTATCATACGGCACATAGACACCTGTTGTAGGTGATTCACCTTTTATTTCCTTAATTCCGCTAAGACCGCCTCCACCGCCTGACATGAACGGGAATATATCGGGATGCGTTTCCTTAACCCAAGCAAGGAACGGCTCAATATCATAAAGTGTTTTTATATCATCAAGATTTAAGCCGTATTCATCTGCCAAGTCTTTATAGATATAAAGTGCTGTAGCCGATGCCATTATCTGATAGTTTGGAATTGCATAAGTCTTTCCGTCATATTTTCCGGATTTTAATACGAAATCAGGAAGTGATTCCTTTAGTGCTGTACAATCCTCCAAATATTCGTCTATTGCAAGTAAGCCGCCATTTTGTACTGCGTTAACAAACGGATTTACATATCCTACAAAGCATACGTCGTATGCTTCTCCGCTTGCCATGTTCATGTTCATACGCTGTGTATATGCAGCTGAGTCTATGTATACCATTTCAATCTTTGCACCGATTTCATCAACAAGGATTTTGTTTGCTTCAGCTATAACCGAATCCAAATCCTTAGGCTGGTCACCCTGCATATACCATTTTAGTGTAGGTATATCCTCCTCCTTTGCAACATCGCCGCCTCCGCATGAAGCAAGTCCTACCGTCATTATTCCTGCCAATAATACTGATACTAATTTTTTTAAACCTTTCATTTTTATCATTCCTTTCTTTTAATTATAATTTTTATATTAACCCTTTACACTTCCAACAGTAAGTCCCTTTGCGAAATACTTCTGGAAGAATGGGAAAATAACAAGTATAGGTCCTGCAACAGCCATTGCCATTGCCATTCTTGCTGTTTCTGAAGGCAGCTTTGAAACTTCCTCCAAAACAAGCATGCTTTCTGTTTGCTGAAGCATACTAATATTCTGTAAAATTCTCTGCAACATATATTGAAGCGAGAATAAATCAGGATTGTTTATATACAGCATTGTTGTGTTCCAGTCATTCCACTTCGCCAATGTCATCGACAACACCTGAGTTGCGATAATAGGCTTTGAAAGCGGTATGATCATTGTGAATAATATTCTGTATTCGCCTGCACCGTCAATTATGGCAGCTTCTGTTATTTCATAAGGTATCCCCTGGAAGAAGGTTCTTATCATAAATACAGGAAACGCTGATACCATACCAAAGATTATATATACCCATATTGTATCACCCATATGAAGATACTGCGTTATTAATATATATGAAGCAACCAGGCCACCGCTAAAGAGAGTAGGGAAATACAAGAAAAATGCCATTGCATTTCTTCCCGGCAAGTCCTTTTTCGAAAGAGCATATGCCATCATACACTTAAAAATCATACTCAAAAACACAGAAGATACAGTATATATTATTGTGATTTTATACGCCTGCAAAAGCATATCGGGATCAGCAAATATAAATTTATATGCCGCAAAGTCAATTCTTTTAGGAATCAACTGATAGCCGTATTTAAGAACATCCTCCTCTGCAGATAATGATACCGCTATGACAAGAAGTAACGGTATTATCACTAAAGCGGTAAATATTGTAAAGAATATATTAAGTGCAATCTGCGGCAAATGCTTGTGTCTCTTTTTTATTTTGTTATTCATTTTTATGTACCTCCTTAGAACAATGCGCCTTCTTCGCTTATTTTCTTACTAAGCTTATTAACCGTAAGAAGAAGAACAAAGCCTACCACTGACTGCAGCAAGCCTGCTGCTGATGACATTCCCATATCTCCAAGCTCTCGCATTGAACGGAATACGAAGGTATCAAGAACGTCAGTTGTTGAATACAGTGCAGGAAGGTTTCTCGGAACCTGATAGAATAATCCAAAATCTGCATGGAAGATTCCACCAAACTTCATAATGGTAAGCATTACCACTATAGAAAGAATTTCAGGTATCATAACATAATAAACTTTTTTGCGTCCGTTTGCACCGTCAATTTCAGCCGCCTCAAGCAGGGCCTCGTCAATACCCATAAGCGCTGCATAATAGAATATGGAGTCCATACCTATGTGCTTCCATATATTACATATGGTTAATACTACAGGCCATACTCCCGGCTTATTATACCAATCCACTCCTGTAAAGCCCAAATTATGAAGCATTGTATTTACCAAGCCGCTTTGTGGCTGAAGCAGAGCATATACAACATACGCACCAATAACCCACGAAAGATAGTGCGGTGTTAAAAGAACTGTCTGATAAACCTTAGTTGCGTGTCTTGATTTGACATTATACATCAGGATTGCGATTAACAGTGCCGCTATTGTTCCCGTTGCAATAAAGATAAGATTCATTATCAAAGTATTTTTGACCGCATTTGTAAAGTCCTGTGAAAGGAACAAAAATTTAAAATTATCAAATCCGCACCATTCACTACCGAAAATTCCTTGACTGAATTTGTAGTTTTTGAATGCAATTATAATACCGTAAAACGGCAAATAGCAAAAAATAAAAATATACAGCAACGGAATCACAGTCATAGAGTATATTTCGAGCCTTCGTCTTGTGAGCCTCCTTTTTTTCTTTGGTTTTGTGTTGATTTCTGTTTTCATGCAAACACTTCCTTTTCTGATTTTGTTAATTCTTACTGTTTTCGGTTGAATATCCGAATTTTTTCTATTATAATTATATCACACACAATTCCTGACTGTATAGTGACAATTTTTGCTTGTATAGTAACAATTTTTGCTGTTTAACAGTTTACGTCTTGATTTTTTTCAAAAGTTGTGTTATCGTATATTTGTAGCAAAATGTATAATAAGAAAGGACGGATATAATTTATGTATAAAATGATTTTAGTTGATGATGAAACTCTTGCTTTAGAGCTTCTGTCAAAAATTATATCACAAAACAGTGACGGCTTTGAGCTTACAGCCACATTTGAACATCCCGAAGCTGCGATTGAATACATAAAAAACGAGCACGTTGACGTTATAATATCAGATATATCAATGCCGGGAATGTCAGGGCTTGACTTTCTTGAATATATAGAAAACAACGCTCCGCATATCATATTTATCGTTCTTTCAGCATATAAGAATTTTGATTACGTTAAATTTGCAATGAGCCACAATGCGGCTGAATATCTGACAAAGCCAATCAACAAAGAAGAGCTTCGCAAGCTTATGCAAAAGATTAAATCAAATCTTGATAAACAGCTTGAGGATGTTGAATACAATAATACCGAGCTTATCTGCCATCAGGCATTGATTGATTATCTGTTAGACAGCAAGGCTTCGGGTGATGAATTTTCCAATATTTTAAATGATAACGGTATTAAGATAAGCCCTTCGTTACCTGCTGCAATAGTTCATGTAAAAGTAGAAAACATTGATACATCAATCACTCAGTTTAACTACGGCTCTGACAGACTTCATACAGCTCTTATTCAGCTGTTTAATATGGATAAAACGCCTGTGCTTTCAATTAACAGCACCTTATCAGGCATGAATATTATATTTTTCTCGGTCGAAAATAACGATTTTGCGGACTACATAAGCAATAAGCTTGCTGTTTTCAGGACAAACTGCGAACAACTGCTGTCACTCAAAGTAGCTACACACACAACTGCAGTATTTAATAACCTTGAAGATGCAAAGAGCAGTATTCTAAAAATCCTTAATCTCAGCACATCATACATGAATGAAAACCCGAACAATGACCATATAAGCACTGTACTTAACTATATTCATGCAAATTACCAAAAGGATTTGTCACTGCCTGAGCTTGCAAATTATGTACATCTGACACCGTATCATTTCAGCAGGCTGTTTAAAAAGGTAACAGGTTCAACATTTGTCAGCTATATAAATGATTTTCGTATAAACAAAGCAAAGGAAATGCTGACGGATACAGCCTTGACCGTTACAGAAATAGGAAAAAAATCAGGATTTTCGAACATGAACAACTTTTACAGAACCTTCAAAAAATCTACCGGCATGACGCCGCATGAATTCAGAAACAGAGACGGTGAGTAATTATGAAAAAAACTTCTATGTGGGATATTATAAAAAAATATCACTGGGAAAGTGCGTTTTTTAAAAACTGCTTTAAATGGTTCAGCGTTATTTTGATATGTATTTTTGTAATAGGAATTATCCTTACGGTGTTTACTACCGTATCAACAAATACCTCTGCAAAGCAGTCAAATGACCTGCACTATAACAATATCCACGAAAAAATTGAAGCATCATTTTCTTCGATTGATGAATTCAATTATTTACTTACAAATGATTATAATGTTTCAAAATATATTTTTTCAATGACATCAGACCAGAACGACCTTGCAATGACAGTAAAAAGTGTCACTTCGTTAATGAATTCTTTTATATATTCAAATTCATATATGCATTCGGTATATCTGTATGTACCTCATTTTGATTATATAATATCCCCTTCCGGTTCTTCGGAATTTGATACATTTTTTGATACCGGATGGTCTGACGACGGAAACGGTAATAATTCAGCAAGAATAATATCAAGAAATATAGACAGCACCGAATGTATTACCATGTGTACTCCGGTAATAATAAACGGTCAGCCAACCGCTTATGCCATTTATAATATTAATTCAAAAAATTTCACTGAATATTTAATTAACGATTCATATTCGCATATACAGCTTACCGATAATGACAATAATATAATATTTAACACAAAAAGCTCAGAAGAAATTCTTTCAGCAAAGCCTGAATATACTTCAATACTGCCGTATAATTTAATACTTCGTGTTAATTTTTCAGCTTCACACAGTCAGAAATTCCAATACAAGCTGGTATTTTTGTTCTGGATAATTTTTATATTTTTATTTATAATGGATATATTCGTATCCTATAAGCTTTCAATAAACTATTTTTCACTTATCGTTGAAAATATTATGCAGTTCCAGACACCGTATTCCAAAGTAGAGGTATTTGACGACTATTTAAAAGAGTTTAATATAATGCTTCATAATCCTTCAAGAAAAACAGCTGAACAAAACGCAGAGCAGTTTTTGATTAATCAATACTCAAAGCTTCGCAGTATGCAGCTTATATCACTTCAGGAACAGATCAATCCGCATTTTGTATTTAATACACTGCATTTAATCTCATTGCTCAGCCTTGACGACGATGACAATTCACAGAAAATTGCGGATATATCAGAAAAACTTTCAAATATATTGCATTACTCCATTGAAACAGATTCAAACATGGTAGGATTAGAGGACGAAATTTATTATCTTGACCAATATGTTGAAATTCAGAATATAAAATATAACAATAAATTCAAGTATGTAAAAGAGCTTGACAATAACGTTTCTGACTGTAAAATCATGAAATTTTCATTACAGCCAATTATCGAAAACGCAATTACTCACGGTATTTTGAATACCCCTTCAAGAAAAGGCTCAATTTCCTTGAAAGTTCACAAAGAAGATAATATTTTGAAAATTAACATCTCAAATGACGGTGCACAAATCCCCGCTGACAGGCTTGCAGAACTTCAAAATACATTAGAACAATATACAGAATCAGTTAAAGACCATGTCGGAATGGTTAACGTAAACAACAGAATAAAGCTTATGTTCGGCGATGAATACGGTTGCCGTATTATCTCAACTCCTGAGCTTACAACTGTAACAATAACAATGCCTTATATAATTTAAAAAGCTTATGATATTAAATCATAAGCTTTTTAATTCAAATTTTCCGTTTTCATATATCATATAGCTATGTCCCGTCCCCTCCTTAGGGATAGAAACAGAGCCCGGATTCAAATAAACAAACTCACCGCAGTCCTGAATTGCACTTAAATGAGTGTGTCCGTTCATAAGATAATCACCTTTTTTCAGCATCGGGGGATTCTGCGGATTATGATGATGACCGTGTGTTATATACAGCATTTTGTCATCAAGATACATTATTGCATAATCTGCAAGTATCGGAAACTCCAGTACCATCTGATCAACCTCAGTATCACAGTTACCCCGAACACATAAAATTTCATTTTTTATACTGTTAAGTATTTCTATTACTTCTTTCGGATTATATTCCTTAGGCAAATCGTTTCTTGGTCCATGATATAACAAATCACCAAGTAAAACTAATTTATCTGCCTTTTCTTCAATATATTTTTCTTTTAACGATCTTGCATAGTAAGCAGAGCCGTGAATATCTGATGCAAAAAATATTTTCATAAACAATCACTCCTCTATACAGTATGGGTCAAACTGCAAATAATCTCCCGCAATTAATCTATATTCTATGCCATCTACTTCAGCATTAACTGCATTTTTGTGTGACGCCGCATGAAGATGACCGTAAAAGCACTTTTTTACATTATATTGCTTCATCATTCTTATAAAATCATTTTCTTCAAGCTGCGGCGATATTGGTGGATAATGAGTAAATACATATATTTCATCACACTTTGAAGCGACTTTTAGAGACAGTTCAAGACGCAAAACCTCCCGGTCATATATCTTCCTGTCTTCGTCATCAAAGCTCTCCCATAAAGGATTAAGCCACCCTCTTGTTCCACACAAGCCTATGCCGTTATATTCAAAAAAATTATTTTGCAAAAAATCTATGTTTTTAAAATTATGTTCAGCAACAAAGCTTTTCATTTTGTTCATGGTGCTCCACCAATAATCATGATTACCCTTTAATAAAAGCTTTCTGCCGTTTAATCGGTCAAGAAAATCAAAGTCCTTTTCACTCTGTTCAAGATATGTTGCCCACGAAAAATCGCCCGGCAAAACAACAGTATCGTCGGGTTTTATTTTTCTTTGCCAGTTATATTCAAGTCGTTCAACATATCCCGCCCATGCCTTGCCGAAAATATCCATAGGCTTATCTATTCCGAGCGGAAGATGCAAGTCGGCAATAGTATAAAGCGCCATGCTTATTCCCTTTCATTTATAAATTTTTCTGTATATTTTATCAGGCTTAATTTTTCATCATCGCTCATTTTGAATTTTATTAAAAACGGTTTATCAAAAACCTTCATTCTGATACTTTTTAAATATCTTTCAATAAGATAAACGCCTTCACCGCTCCAGCCGCACGAACCGAAAATCATACACGGCTTATAGTTATTATTTATCATATCAATTCCGGTCAGGACATCCCATACTGCTATTGAAGCATTTCTGTTTACAGTATTCGTTCCAACCGCAAAGCACGAGCATTGATTAATTAATTTTATAATTCTGTCCCTGTCTGTTTCGTCAGCATCAAGGCATTTAACTTCTATGCCATTACTTTTAAATACTGAGCATATCACATCTGCCATTTCCGCAGTAAAGCCATAACGAGACGAATATAATACAACAGCAAACTCCTCTGCATTTTCTTCGATACCGTATTTATAAAGCTGTGCATTTACATCTGATATTTCAAACTCACCGGACGGCATAATTTTTTCTATATCAAGTCCTGATAGTCTTTGCGAAGCTGTTTTTGCATATTCCTTAAACGGTTTTATTACATTTTCAAAATATTCTTCATTATCAGAGAAAATTCCACCGCTAAACAGAAGCTTTTCTTTTTCATAATACGAAGCCATAGAGTCTGTCCACGGAAGATTAGGTAAAATATAAAACTTTAAAATCTCCTCGTTACCTAAATCAAGAACAGATGCATCCTTCGCTATCATATAATCAAATTCATGATTTAACTGCTCTGTCAGATTTTTTATTCCGGCAGCAGAAGCTATTACTTTTACATTCGGATATGCTTTTAATAACAGCTCCAAAGACCCTGTATTATGCGGCATTGTATGATTCAAAATTATGTAGTCAAGCTCTTTTTCAGAAATATGAGATTTTATATCCTCCAAATGCTTTTGTGCATTTACTGTTGAAACACACTCTATAACAGCCGTTTTATCCCCTATAATCAAATAAGAGCTATCGTCTTTTATACTTATATTATACATAGCTTTATTTGCAGGTAATTGATACCCAATCCTTTCTTTGCTTTATATCAACAATTTCAAAGCCGTTTTCCTCAAGAACAGCCTTAACATCATCAACTCTGTCCTCAATAATTCCTGATGTTATGAAAACTCCGCCTTCTTTCATATATTCGCGTGCTTTAGGAGTAAGTCCTATTATAACATCAGCCACAATATTTGCCGCAACCACATCATATTTACCGCTGATTTTATTCTGCAGCTCAGTGTCTGTCAGAATGTTTCCTGCATAAACATGATATTTTGATTTATCTACACCGTTTCTTTCTGCATTGCTGTACGCAATATCAACTGCATTCGGGTCAATGTCAACAGCAGTAGCCTCCGATGCACCTAAAAGAAGTGAAATAATCGAAAGAATTCCGCTTCCACATCCTAAATCAAGCATAGTTGAACCGTTTTCAATATATTTTTCAAGATTTTCAATACATAGCTGAGTTGTATAATGAGAGCCTGTCCCGAATGTCATACCCGGATTTATATTAAATACAATCCTGTCAGTTTCTTCCGTAAGCTCCTCCCACTCAGGCTTTATCAAAATCCTTTCACCAATTTCCATTGGATGAAAATACTTTTTCCAGTTATTTGCCCAATCTTCTTCATTAAGTGTTGAGCTTTCAATTTCAAGTCTGCCAAATTCATTATTATCATCAAGCTCTTTCAGTTCTGCAAGTGTGCCTTTGATTGCTGTAAGCATCTCATAGCCTGAAGGATTATCACTTACATAAACTGTAACCTTTGTTTCGCCTTCTTTTTGTTTTATAAGCTCATCGTCAACATAGTCCCAATACTGCTTATTATTTTCTAAAAAATCCTTAAAATCCTGCTCGTCCTCTATTTCAATACCTGTAACACCCAAAGCATACAATCTGCCACTTATAGGCTCTATGCCCTCAGATGTTGTATATATCGACGCTTTTATCCAATCCATTTTATCTCCTCCAAATTAATTGTCAAGGAAATCCTTTAATTTCTTACTACGTGAAGGGTGTCTGAGCTTTCTTAATGCTTTTGCTTCAATCTGTCTTATTCTCTCACGCGTAACATCAAACTCTTTACCGACTTCCTCAAGGGTTCTCTGACGTCCGTCATCAAGTCCGAATCTTAATTTAAGAACCTTTGCTTCTCTCGGTGTAAGAGTCTTTAGTACGTCACCAAGCTGTTCTTTAAGCAACACAAAGCTTGCCGCCTCTGACGGAGCAGGTGCATCATCATCAGGAATGAAATCTCCCAAATGGCTGTCCTCTTCCTCACCGATAGGCGTTTCAAGCGAAACAGGCTCCTGAGAAATCTTTGATATTTCACGAACCTTATCTATTGACATATTCAAGCCCTTTGCAAGCTCCTCAGGGGTTGGCTCACGACCAAGCTCCTGAACAAGCTGTCTTGATACACGAACTAATTTGTTTATTGTTTCTACCATATGCACAGGGATTCTTATAGTTCTTGCCTGATCTGCAATAGCTCTTGTTATAGCCTGTCTTATCCACCATGTAGCATATGTTGAAAATTTATATCCCTTTGTATAATCAAATTTATCAACAGCTCTTATTAGACCGAGATTACCCTCCTGTATAAGGTCAAGGAACATCATACCACGTCCTACGTATCTTTTTGCGATGGAAACAACAAGTCTTAAATTTGCCTCTGCAAGACGTTTTTTAGCCTGCTCATCGCCCTCAGACATTTTACGTGCAAGCTCTGTTTCTTCATCGGCACTAAGCAAATCAACCTTACCGATTTCTTTAAGATACATTTTTACATGGTCGTCAATATTTATTCCGTCAGGAACCGATAAATCTTCAAGCTCTTCCTTAGAAATGACCTCAACATCATTCATCGCTTCAAGCTCTTTATCAATATCTTCTTCTGCAAGCTCAACCTTTTCCTGCTCAAGAAGGTCATAAAAAGCCTCAATTTCTTCAGGGCTTATATCAAGCTCTGTAAAGGTTGATACTACTTCTTTAAAGCTAAGTACACCTTTTTTCTTACCCTTTTCAAGAAGCTCTTTTTTTACTTTTTCTTTCTTTGCTTCAATTTCAGGATCTATTACCTGTTCTTCTACATTTTCTATATTATCCATATCTTATTCCTCCCACTTATTTCTCTCACTAATGATCTGTTCTTTTTCTTTCATATATTCAGAAAGCTTTATAAAGTCCTTTTCGCTTGATATTTTCGCCTGCAGATGCTCCAGCTTTACATTATACAGAAGCTCATGCACGGTTTTTTCATCACCGTCATAAATTTCCATATTATAAAAAACTGACGAAGCCTCGTTTTCGAGACGTGTATCACCCGAAAATTCATTTAATATTATTGCCTCATCCGGTGTTGAACCATTTTCATAACACTCATACAAAGCCTTTGCAAGACGCCTGTGTATAGGTGTTGAAAAATCAGAATATTTTAATTCATCACTGACTGTTTTATATAGCTTTTTTGAAGAAGCAATCAGTGACAGAAGTCGTTTTTCCGCTTCAAGTAATGTTCTTGAAACCGGTTTTACATCTCCCTGTGTGTCTTCATCCTTTTTAGTTTTATTAAAATCACGGTTGAGATTCAGCCATTTATTATCCTTTTTTTCAATTTTACTTTTGCAGGTGCTGTATATTGCATCCTTTGATATTCCCGTTTCGTCTGCTATTTTTTTGACATACGCATCCATCTCTACAGGATTTGTCAAAGTATTCAATACATCCGCCGCTTCGGACACAAACTGAATTTTACTGTCAGTATCTGTAATGTCGTACTTACTCTTTATTACGGATATTCTGAATTCCGTTGCAGGAAGTGCATTTTTTACAGCATCCCTGAACGCCGCCGCTCCGTTTTTGAGTATGTATTCATCAGGATCTTTTGCACCCTTCAGCCGCATTACTCTTGCTCTGCCACCGATTGAATTTATTATTTCAGTTGCTCTTACAGCCGCTTTTTTTCCGGCTTCATCCATATCATAACAAATAATTATTTCATTCGCATAACGCATCATAAGCTTTGCCTGATTCTCTGTTATCGCAGTTCCCAAAGTTGCGACAATGTTTGTTATTCCTGCCTGATACGTAGAGATAACATCCATATACCCCTCACAGAGAATAAGCTCTGTGCTTTTTGCATTCTTTGCTATGTTTAAGGAAAAGAGATTTCTTCCCTTATCAAACGCAGGTGTTTCGGACGAGTTAAGGTATTTGGGAATATTAAATCCGTTTATATCCTTTTGATTGTGCATAACACGTCCGCCAAAGCCTATAACATTTCCTCTTACATCTATTATAGGGAACATCACACGGTTACGGAACTTGTCCATAATCTTACCTTCACGTTCTATCGCAAGACTTGCTTCTATCATCTGTGATTCTGTATATCCCTTACTTTTAAGATAGTCAACAAGGTCTGTTTTCTTCTGTGAGTACGGTGCAAAGCCCAAACCATATGCCGTTACAGTCTTCCATGTTATACGTCTGTTTTTAAAGTATTCTCTTGCAGGTGCACCGAGCTGTTCGTCTTTTAGCTTATCGTAGAAAAATCTTGCTGAAAGCTTGTTCATTTCATAAATTTGCTTTTTCTTCTCACTGTTTTTATCATCATATCCTTTATTTTCAGGAAGTGCAATCCCTGCACGCTCTGCAAGAATCTCAATAGCATCAGCGTACGGTATGTTTTCCGTTCTCATAACAAACTGAACAAGATTACCGCTTGCACCGCAGCCAAAGCAGTGAAAAAGCTGTTTTTCTCTGTTTACATGAAACGAAGGTGTTTTTTCATTATGGAACGGGCATAGTCCCATATAATCTCTGCCTGCTTTTTTTAGTGTTGTATGCTGCGATACAAAATCTATTATATCGTTTTCTGCACATATTTCTGCAAACAAATCATCAGGTATCCATTTGGGCACTGCACATTCCTCCTTCTTTCTATTATCAGCTTTTATTTCCTTATTTATACTATACACAAAATTTGTTCTTTTTTATATTACGCCAAGTCACTTCAAAAAACCTTTATTTTTTTTAATTTTTTTCAATTATCATTCAAATTTTACATAAAAGTTCTTTTTGAGATTTATTTTTTGCAAAAAATGCAGCTGAATAATCAACTGCATTTAGAATTCATCTGTTTTTATATTTACTTTTTCAGCTTTCCATTTTATCTTTTATTAAAGCAAGACCAATCAATAATATTGTCGGGAAAATGATAGCCGCAAGTAGTCCGACTTTAAGATTATCGCCTAACGCACCCGATACAAGACCTACAAGAGTAGGACCTCCGCTTGCACCCAAATCACCTCCAAGTGCAAGAAATGCAAACATAGCCGTACCACCGCTTGGAAGAAGCTTTGCGGCTGTACTGTATGTTCCCGGCCACATAATTCCAACTGAAAAACCACATAATCCGCAACCTAAAAGTCCTAATAGTGGATTTTCGGCACAACCTGCTATAAGATAGCTTATTATACACAAAACACAGCTCAATAGCAAAAATTTCTTCAAGCCAAGCTTGCCTATTATCTTCACTCCTGCAACTCTTGATATACCCATTAAAGTAGCGAACATCAAAGTTCCTAATAAGTCGCCTGTTGTTTTTGAAACATTAAGACTCTTTTCAGCAAAAGCCGATGACCATTGTGACATCGCAAGCTCTGCCGCTCCTGCACAAAGCATAAGTAAAACAAGCAGCCAGAATAATCCCGATGACAGCAAATTTTTTAAACCGCCGTTTTTTTCATCCTTTTCAAGCTGAGGAATCGGAACAACTACGAAATACAGAATGTTTGTCAGTGGCCACAAAGCCCACAAAAATGCGGCAATACGCCAGTTTTCCATTCCTGCAACTCTGAAAAATAAGGTTGAAAGTATTACAACAATAACGTGTCCCCAACAATAGAACGAATGCAAAAGACTCATCGTTGCCGCCTTACGGGTTGTAGGACATGCTTCTACTATAGGGCTTACCACAACCTCAAGCAATCCGCCGCCTACAGCATATACACATACCGCAATCATCAAACCCGTAAAGGGATTCATTATGTAAGGCAGTATACCTAATGATATCAGTCCTGCCGATGCAAAAACATTTGCAATAATTATAGATGCCCTGTAGCCTATACGGTCAATAAATCCTGCAGAAACCAAATCTATGGTAAGCTGAATTGCGAAATTCACTGTTATAAGAAAAGTTATTTTTGATAACGATATTCCAAAATCTCCACTTAAAAACACAAAAAGCAGTGGCACAAAATTATTTACTATCGCCTGAACCACGTACCCCAATCCACAGGCAAAAATTGTATGATTATAGCTGTTTCTTATTTTATTTAACATTTTCCCTCTCCGGTCTTTCTCCAAAGTATTGATAAATATTACACTTTATCATTCCGTTATATATTTTACGTTTTTTGTTTGATTTTTTACCGAAAAATCTTTCAAATTCTTCATTTGATGTAAGAATATAATAGCTCCACTTATCAAGCGAAGAAAAGCTTTTCCCGATATTTCTGTACAATTCTTCACATTCCTTCTTCTCACCCATACGCTCTCCGTAAGGCGGATTACAGATGATTGTACCGTAGGATCTATCCATAGCAATATTTTCTGCTTTCTTTTGAGCTACAGTCATAAATCTGCTTACACCGGCTTTTTCGGCATTGCTCTTTGTGAGTTCAACGCAGGATATATCGATATCGGAAGCATAAATTTCAAGCGGGACATCCTTTTCCATGCTCTTTGCTTCTTCTGTTATTTTATTTATATCAATCCCCGACATCTGTTCAAAGCCGTTCATTGCAAATTCTCTGCCCATTCCCGGTGCAATATTGCGTTTAAATAAAGCCCCCTCAATCGGAATTGTACCTGAACCGCAGAATGGGTCATATAAAGGATATTCAAATTTCCAATAGCTCATCATGACCATTGCCGCTGCAATAGTTTCCCTCAGCGGTGCGGCATTTGAATACTGTCTATATCCCCTTTTATGGAGCGGCTCGCCGGACGTATCTATCATGAGCGTTACCCTGTCTTTTAATATTGTAAACTGTATCTGATATTCTGTACCGTCCTCCGGAAGCCATTCAATACCATAGCTTTCAGACATTTTTGATGCTATTGCTTTTTTTATTATCGCCTGACAATCTCTTATACTTGCAAGCTGTGATTTTACGCTATGCCCTTTTACAGGAAACGCACTGTTCTGACTTAAAAATCTTTTCCAGTCAACCGCCTTTGTTTTTTCAAAAAGCTCTTCAAAGGAAACCGCCTGAAATTCAGCGGCTTTTATAAGAACTCGCTCTCCTGTTCTTAACCACAGATTGGCACGGTATGCGTCCTCATATCCGCCCATAAAGGTTACACGCCCGTCCTCTACTGATGTAGTTTCATATCCGAGCCATCTTATTTCCTTTGCCGTAAATGCTTCTAATCCAAACAAAGTTGGAACTATTATTTCAAATTTATCTTCCACGTCTTCTTTTCCTTCTGTTTATAAATTTTCTGAGGTTCTGCTTTGGCGGCTTTTTAACTGTATTCTGGAACTTTCTGAACATTCCGCTTGTTGCGTCGCCGGTAAGAACCATATCAAGCTGTCTAAGCATTATATCTGCTTTCATAAGAACAACTTCAACCTCATCACCTATTTTATATGTGATTCCTGTCCTGTGACCAATCAAAGCTGATGCAGTCTCATCGTATTCAAAATAATCTTCGTTCATATTTTCAACTCTGACAAGACCCTCAACTGAATTTTCAAGTTCTACAAACATACCAAAGTTCGTTACATTTGCTACTACACCTTTAAATTCACCACCAACATATGAAGCCATGTATGCCGTTTTCATAAGCTCATCCACGTCACGCTCCGTATACTCGGCATTCACCTCTGTTTCGGATGAACGCGCAGACGCTTCTGCTGTTAATTTTGTGTAATGCCCCAAACGTCTGTCATCAAGCTCACCGTTTATAAACTCCTTTAATATACGGTGTATCAATAAATCAGGATATCGTCTTATAGGTGACGTAAAATGGCAGTAATACTTTGCACTAAGCCCAAAATGCCCTAAATTTTCCGGTTTGTATTCTGCCTTCATCAAAGACCTTAGCATAGTTGATGACACCATTCTTTCCTCCGGAGTCCCCTTTACAGCTTCGAGAATATTTTGCAGTGCTTTTGGGTGTACGGGATTGTCCTTATCAAGCTTACCCTTTAGCAATAATCCAAAATGTGAAATAAAGCTGTTAAACGCATTTATTTTATCCTCCGACGGAGGCTCGTGTGTTCTATATACAAACGGAAGCTCTGACCAGTATGCATACTCAGCTACAGTTTCGTTTGCCGTCAGCATAAATTCTTCTATCATTTTATTTGAAATCCCACGTTCCTCAGGGACTATATCAACAGGTTCACCATCCTCATCAACAATAACCGCTGTTTCAGGGAAATCAAAATCAATCGCACCTCTGTCGCTTCTCATTTTTTCAAGTATATCCGAAAGCTCACGCATCTTTTCAAGAGTAGGTACAATATGCGAATACCGTTTTCTTAGCTCTGTACCACCTTCAAGAATAGCTGTCACATTATTATAAGTCATACGCTCCTTTGAGTTTATAACAGATTTTTCAAGACTGTGAGATAACACCTGACCACTTTTATCAATCTCCATCATCACTGACAACGTTAGTCGGTCAACGTTCGGATTTAATGAGCATATTCCGTTTGATAATTTTTGTGGAAGCATAGGTATTACTCTGTCAGCAAGATATACGCTTGTACCTCTGTAAAACGCTTCACTATCCAATGCACTGCCCTCAGTAACATAATGTGTAACATCTGCAATATGAACGCCCAGATAATAATTTCCATTATCTAAAATATCAAGCGAAACCGCATCGTCAAAGTCCCTTGCATCGTCTCCGTCTATCGTAAATATAAGCTTATTACGAAAATCTGTTCTTCCTGAAATATCTGTAACAGAATCAGGAACAGCTTCTGCTTCTTTCAAGGTTTCATCATCAAATGTCTGTTTTATTTCATGTTCAATAATTATTCCTTCTATATAGCCCTTTAACGAATCCTCTCTGCCAAGAACCGTCAGCACACTTCCGTATACTCCGTCATCATCATAACCAATTATCTCTACAGCGGCTCTGTCACCAATTTCGGCTTCCATCATATCATCAGGAGCTACTTTAATTTTAGTATATATACGGCGGTTATCAGGTCTTAGAAAATAATGGTTTTCATCATCATTATAGAAAACACCTACTAATGTTGAATTGCCTCTTTGCGCAATTCTTATAACCTTACCTTCACGATGACCGTTTACAGCCGTTTCATTAATTCTTACAACTACAGTATCGCCGTTTAAGGCTCCGTTCATATCATCGCCTTTTACGAAAATATCCTCTCCGCCCTCCTGAAGCACAAAACCAAAATACCCCTTTGCATTACAGGAAAGCTTTCCCGTTACGGTATCTCGCTCAGACTCTACAGGCATATATCTGTTCTTTTTAGTAATATATATTTTTTCTTCACTGCACAATTCGTCAAGTATTTCTTTTAATTCAGTTTTTGCTTCCTCAGGTACATCAAGCACCGCTGCAAGCTCATCAAACATCAGCGGAATATATTCCTTTGATGAAATATATGCACAAATACGATCTTTTCTATTCATAAGATTCTCCTTGTTTTTTATTATTTTGCACACACTTTCGTCATTATATCACAAAATCTTGATTAATACAAGATTTTCAAATAATTATTTTAACATATTTTTTCTATTTCTTCGGTGATATACTTATTTGTAATTCAGGAAATTACAACTTAAAAGTAGTAATTTTCTAAAAGATAAATAACAAGCATCCCCCGGCGATAGCCGAAGGATGCTTATTTTCAATGCAAATCTGCCGGATTTCCCCCAAACAAAGAATATGCTTTATTCAACTGAACATCCACCACCTTCTGAAGCATTGCAAAGGTACGGTCCAGCTTTACCTGAGTAGCAATATCAAGCACTCCCGAAGCACTGAGTCCGTTCACATACTGATACTCCTTTACAGCCTCCTGAAGCTCCTCTGTAAATACGCCGTCATCTACGTTTCCCTTATATATTCCAAGCATATATAAGCGTTCCTTTGCACCCTTAACGGTGTCAGATGTGTTTCCCAACGCATATCTTGTTGTGAATTCCATTTTTGTATATTGAGATACATTTATTTTCTCGGTATAGTTTTTCACTTCATAATCGGGTGTTAGTCCTATTTTATTTATTCGCCTTCCGTTTCTTGTAAGATATTGTGCAGAAGTAAGCTTATAGCATGAACCGTTGTTCAATGTATATGTCTGCTGAACCACTGCTTTACCAAATGTCTGCTCTCCGACAAGCCTTCCCACTCCGCTATCCTGCATCGCACTCGCAAGAATTTCAGCCGCCGAAGCTGTGTTTCCGTTCACAAGTACGATGTAGCTTTTATTTGTTTCTTCAAGTTCTGAATAATAAACAGTATCGTATTTTGACTGACGGTATTTAACATCAACAATTTTACCTTTCGGAACAACAGCCTGTGCTATTTTCACAGCCGACATAACAAGACCGCCCGGATTATCACGAAGGTTCATAATTATTCTTGTAACACCGTTTTTTTCGAACATTTTCTGAATAGCATAAAACTCATCAACAGTATTCTGACTAAATGATATAATCTTTACATAACCGATATTCCCCGGCAAAATCTCACCGATAACAGTTGCTTCGTTTACTTCCGTTCTTGTTGCAAGAATATCTATATATTCTTCGCCTCTCAAAACCGTAATTTTAAGGGTTGTATTCAATGAACCCATAAGAGTGTTTCTTATCTCATCAAGCGTTTTACTTGAAACATCAACACCGTCTATTCTTATTATTCTGTCTCCTATTTTAAATCCGGTTCTTTCCGCAAGATTATTTTCTTCCGCAAAACCCGTTATTTCTGCATACTGTCCGCTCTTTTTCAGTTCTATTCCGACACCATAAAAGGTTCTGTTAAGATTATCGGTATACGCCTTATATTCCTCAGCCGTATAGAATGTACTGTAATCATCAAGACTTTCGAGAGTTTTCTTGAGCAGTGCAACGAGCATCTCATCGTTACCGTCAAGCAGATTGGAAACTCCCATATCCATTATTTTGTCAGGTGTAAGTGTTTCATCTATGTATTCAGTTGCTATATATTCCGCAATATTTTTCCATGCGTTATATTCGCCGCTTAGCTTCAATTCATCTTCAGCATAAACAGCAGGCACAACAAAAACACAACAAAGAAGCAATGATGCCGCTTTTTTTATTAAATCCATCATTACCACCACCCCAATTATTCTACCGTTATCTCCATATCATTATAAATCTTCTGTCCCTGCATAATCATAGTATATACAAGCCTCAGCTTACCGCCGTTATCATTAAGCGCATTAACAAGCTTTTCCGTATTTATTTCCATTTCAAGCTCACCGTACATTGTACGATAACGAGTCTTTGTTTTTCTCATGCGGTCAAAAACCATTATTGTATCAGCTCCACCGCTTCTTTTTACGGTGACGCTCTGCTCCGATACAGTTATCATAACTGAATTTTCACAGCCCTCATCCTGAACCTTATAAATAATATACGTTTTTGTATTTTTTCTATAATAACTACCTTCAGCTTTTTCCTCGATGATATCAGTCTGACCGTCAATATTTTGTTTGTTTATTACTTTTATGTTCATATATCAATACTTTTCTATATCTATCTTCTTCACCTGACCGTCTATTCTTTGTTCTAAGAATATCGAGCCAAGCTCTTCAAAATTTTCAACATTATCACTTACATAAAAACTGTACTGGTCTTTATCCGTTTTGCTTCCATGCAAGCCCCCGTTATCAAATTTCTTTTTTAAATATTTTGCAACCTCAGCACCTGCATCAATAAGAGTAACACCGTCACCCATATATTCAGCAATAGCTTTTTTAAGAAGCGGATAATGAGTACAGCCCAAAATTAAAGTGTCAACTCCTGCCGCTTTTATTTCTTCAAGGTATTCTTCAATCACAAGCCTTGCAACAGGCGTGTCAAAATGTCCGTTCTCAACAAGCGGAACAAATAATGGACACGCTCTTGTGAATGTCTGCATTTCGCTATCATATTCTTTTATAAGTCTTTCATAGGAACCGCTTTTTATTGTACCCGGAGTTCCTATAATACCGATTTTTTTATTTTTTGTTTCACGAACTGCCGCATAAACCGTTGCATCAACAACGCCTACAATAGGGACATCAAATTCATCTTTAACCTTTGGTAAAGAGACCGAGCTTGCTGTTCCGCAGGCTATGACTATCATTTTAACATCAAAGCTCTTTAAAAAGCGTATATCATTTCTTGTATATTTTAATATAGTTTCTTCACTTCGTGTTCCGTACGGTACTCTTCCTGTATCACCAAAATATACTATACTTTCATCAGGTAATGATTTCATAATCTGCTTGACGGTTGTAAGTCCACCAAGCCCCGAATCAAATACTCCAATTTTTCTGTTATCCATTATTTTACTCTTTCCTCCGCAAGTTCAATAAGCTTATCAAGAAGGTCACTGTAGCCTAATCCTACAGCATCCCATAATTTCGGATACATACTGATATTTGTAAATCCCGGTAATGTATTAATCTCATTAAGTACAACTGAACCATCTGAGTTCTTTACAAAGAAATCCACTCTTGAAAGTCCCTGACCATCAAGTGCTTTAAAGCCTCTTACTGCATATTCTCTTATCTGCTCTATAGTTTCAGCCGGCAAATCTGCAGGAATCTGTAATTTTGTTGAATTATCATTATATTTTGCATCAAAGTCATAGAACTCCACTGTAGGCATTATCTCTCCGACTGTTGATGCTTTTGCATCAAAATTACCAAGAACCGCAGTTTCAACCTCATGACCGTCTATATTTTCTTCGACAAGTATTTTTCTGTCAAACTGTGCGGCGTTATCAATAGCGGCTTTTAGCTCTGCTCTGTCATGTGCTTTGCCAACTCCAACAGATGAACCGGTGCAGGCAGGCTTTACAAAGCAAGGATAGCCAAGCTTTGATTCGATTTCGTTCATTTTTTCTTCTATATCTTCGCCACGTCTTACTACTACCCAATCAGCTTGCGGTATTCCTGCTGATGCAAAAACCATCTTTGAATAAATCTTATCCATACCGTTTGCCGAAGCAAGCACACCCATTCCGACATATTTTATACCTGACAGCTCAAATAAGCCCTGAACTGTTCCGTCCTCACCGTATTCGCCGTGAAGCACCGGGAATATAACATCGGGATATATTCTTGAAACCGTATTATCATTTTCAAATACAAGAATACATTTTTCCTCAGCATCAGGAGATATAATTGCTTTTTTCTTATTCGGAATATCCTTTTCCCATTCACCGTCGATTATGTTTGCATAATCACCCGTATACAGATACCATGCACCGTTTTTAGTTATTCCTATAACAGTTATTTCGTATTTCTCTTTATTCAGATTATTTAAAACCGAAGTAACTGATTTTCTTGAAATCTCATGCTCAGGTGACTGACCTCCGAATATTACACAAATTTTTTTCATTTATACCATTCCCTTCTGCTTCTATACTTTTATTATACTATCTTTATGTTTAAAATTCAACCTGTTTATTCTTTTTTCTTAAAATTTCCAGAACATCCTCAAAATCCTGAGGTATATCTGATGTAAATTCCATCAGCTCACCTGTTGACGGATGCTCAAAGCCTATCGTCTTTGCATGAAGAAGCTGACCTGACAAATTAAACTTCTCTTTACTTATTCCGTAGGTTTTATCTCCGACTATGCTATGCCCTACAGATGCCATATGAACTCGTATCTGATGAGTTCTGCCCGTTTCTAATCGGCACTCAACTAATGTATACTGTCCAAATCTTTCAATCACCCTTACATGAGTTACCGCCTCACGTCCGCCGTACACAACAGCCATTTTCTTTCTGTCGGTAGGATGACGTGCAATAGGCTTATCAACAGTGATTTCATCTTCTTTTATATTTCCGTTAACCAATGCATAATATTTTCTTAAAGCCTTACGTGATTTTAACTGCTCCGCAAGCTTTAAATGAGCCTCGTTGTTTTTTGCAACTATCAAAAGACCTGACGTATCCTTGTCGATTCTATGTACAATTCCCGGTCTTACGACACCGTTAATTGCCGACAAGCTATCTCCGCAATGATACATAAGAGCATTCACAAGCGTTCCGCTGCTGTTTCCTGCAGCAGGATGCACTACCATCCCTTTAGGCTTATTAACAACTATAACATCAGAATCCTCATAGACGATATTTAGCGGAATGTCCTCAGGTACAAGCTCTATGCTTTCAGGCTCAGGAACACTGATTCTTACTACATCACCCGATTTCGCCTTATATTTTTTCTCAACAGCTTTATTATTTACTTCAACAAGCAAATCGTCACACAGCTTCGCCGCATAGCTTCTTGAAATATCAGTATTATCTGCAATAAGCTTATCTATTCTTCCGCCGTCTGTTACGGTAAAGATTATTTCCTCCATAATTATTCCTTTTCCTTATCAAAAAAGCATACGTATACAACCATCAATGCCGCACCTACGGTTATTGCAATATCTGCAATATTGAATATAGCAAACTCCATGAATGTAGTTTCTATAAAATCCACCACATACCCATAGAAAATTCTGTCCCACGCATTGCCGAAAGCACCGCCAAACATCATTGACAGCGAAACACACCACAATGGATGCTTCGGTTTTTTTATTATAAAATACACAAAAACTCCAACACAGAATGCAACAGATATGAGTGAAAGTATTCCAAGTCTGCCGCTAAGAATACTGAACGCCGCACCCTCGTTTTGTACATATGTAAAATTAAACAAAGGCAGATGCGCAAACGTATCCCCAAGCTCCACATTAGACATTATCCAGTTTTTCACAATCCTGTCGCCTGCAATTATTAATGCCGCAAGCAATGCGTATATAATATACATATATTACCTCTTATTTATAAATTCCAGTGCATTATATATCTCATTATCAGTTACGTCTGTAACCTGCACTACCTCTCCGATTTTAACAGGAAGAACAAACTTGAGTTTTCCTGACTGCTTCTTTTTATCCTTCTGCATAAATCCGATGATACTTTCATATTGGGGAAGCTTTATTTTTGTTCTGAAGCCGTATTCTGCAAGCACTTCTGATATAAGCTTCAAGGTTTCACGGCTGATAAGCTCTCTTTCTGAGGCAATATTAGCAACCGAAAGCATCCCTAAACCCACACATTCGCCGTGAGTCAGCTTAAAGTCAAAAGCCGATTCAACAGCATGACCGATAGTATGTCCGAAATTCAAAATTGCTCTTAATCCATTTTCCTTTTCATCCTGCATAACAACATCAGCTTTAATACCGCAGTTTGTTTTTGACATCTTGATAAAGGTTTCCGTATCAAGTGTTTTTATTTTTTCTGAATTATTTTTTACGTATTCAAAGAATTCACTGTCTCTTATTATTCCGTGCTTTATAACCTCGCCCATACCAGAAACAAACTGTTCTTCAGGCAAGGTTTTTAATGTATTTACATTTATATATACGAGTCTTGGCTGATGGAAAGCTCCAAGAATATTTTTACTGTCAGCAAAATCCACGCCTGTTTTCCCTCCAACCGAGCTATCCGATTGAGAAAGAAGTGTTGTAGGAATTTGTATAAAATCAATACCACGCATATAAATTGCCGCCGCGAAGCCTGCCATGTCACCTACAACTCCACCGCCAAGTGCAACAATCATACTTTTTCTGTCAAGCTTATTTTCAATACAGGCAGAACATATTTTTAAAATCTCGCCCATATTTTTATTTTCTTCACCTGCAGGTATTGCGTATACTTCAACCTCTGCACCTGTTTTTTCAAGCTCTTTTTTTACAGACTCCGCATAAAGCGGTTTAACATTGGTATCGGTTACTATAAGCAGTTTTTTAGGTGCTTTTATCTTTTCGGCTTCATCACTCAAAGCATTAAAGCTGTCTGTAAAAACTATATCATATGAGCGTTCGCCCAAATCTACATTTAATCTGTCCATTTTATCAATCCTCTAATTTTAAATTTGCAACAGCATTAAGCGTAAGGTCTGCTCTTTCACCGTTTATATACCCATAATATCCTGCACAAGCTATCATAACTGCATTATCAGTACAAAGCACAGGTGACGGATACAGAACTCTTATACCCTCTTTTGCGGCTTCATCTGTCATTTTTTCACGCAATGCACTGTTTGACGCTACACCGCCTGCAAGAGCTATTGTTTTATTGCCTGTTCTTTTTGCCGCTTCTATTGTGTGTGTGCAAAGTGCATCTGTAACAGCCTCCTGGAAGCTTGCCGCAACATCAGCTTTATGATAGCTCTCATTGTTTTGTTCAAGCTTATGAAGATAATTTATAACAGCAGTCTTTACACCGCTGAAGCTAAAATCAAGAGATTCATTATCCATCTTCACTCTTGGGAAATGAATTGCATTTTTATCGCCCTCTTTTGCAAGCTTATCAATAAGCGGTCCTCCCGGATAGCCTAAGCCCAAAACTCTCGCAATCTTATCAAAGGCTTCGCCTGCGGCATCATCACGTGTTCTGCCGAGTATTTTGAATTTATTATAATCAACAGCCTCTACTATATGGCTGTGTCCTCCCGATGCCACAAGACATACAAAAGGCGGTTCAAGCTCTTTGTGTTCAACAAAGTTTGCCATAATATGTCCTTTTATATGATGCACAGGAACAAGCGGCTTTTTTAATGCGTACGCAAGTGCTTTTGCGGCAGACACACCTGTTAAAAGTGCACCCACAAGACCGGGACCGTATGTAACCGCTATTGCAGTTATGTCATTAAACGTAACGCCCGCATCCTCTAATGCTTTATCTATAACGCTATCCATAACCTGTATGTGCTGACGTGATGCCACCTCAGGCACAACACCGCCGAACTGCTTATGAATTTCTATCTGTGTATTTATAACATTTGAAAGCACTTCCCTGCCATTTTTCACCACAGCCGCCGCCGTTTCATCACAGGAGCTTTCTATTCCCAAAATAAGTATGTCGCTCATTTATTTTCCTTTCCGATGTATCTTGACATTATAACAGCGTCCTCGTTATTATCTCTGTAATAACGCTTTCTCTCTCCTATAGGCTCAAAGCCGTATTTTTCATACAGTCTTTTTGCCGGCTCGTTACTTTTTCTCACTTCAAGGTTAATCTGTACAAGCTCCATTTCATTAGCTTTTTTTATAAGATTTTTAAGAAGCTCGCCTCCGACGCCCTGTTTTCTGTATTCCGGCAAAACTGCAATATTCGTTATATCCGCTTCATCTGCCGCTTGCCAGAATCCGCAGTAGCCGATTACTTTTCCGTTATCCTTTGCTGTAAAATACACCGCTATTTTGTTTTCCATTTCATCTGCAAATGCCTGACGTGACCACGGAACAGTAAAACATATTTTATCAAGCTCCGCAACTGAATCAACATCATTTGCCGTCATTCTTTGTATTTCCATTTTGTTTGTCTGCTATCTTCTCTGCTACATCCACAAGAGCATCATAAATCTCCTGTGCTGTTTCCTTGTATTCTTCCAAATCACCGCCGTAAGGGTCTGAAATATCGCCTGCACCGCCGGCATATTCCTTTAGTGTATATACATCATTACCTGCCATAGGCTTTAAAAGCTCTTTATGTGCTCTTGTCATGGTAAGTATTAAATCGCTTTTTTCTATCAGTTCTTCTGTTATCGGCTTTGTCTGATGGAATGTCAAATCTATTCCCATTTCATCAAGTGCCTGTATTGCTTCATCAGATGCAGTTCCGCCTACATTCGCAAACAGACCTGCTGATTCTATAAGAACATTCAGGTCATTTTCTATTGCAATCTTTTCCATTATAGCCGCCGCCATTGGCGAACGGCAGGTGTTGCCTGTGCAGATAAAAAGTATATTCATTTTAATTCCCTTTCACAAATTTTCAATAATTTCGAAAGTATTTCTCTCGATTTATCTCATCATCAAACCAACTTTATACATGAATAATATTATATCCTGCTGATTTATACAGTCTGTTCTTTACAGCAAGCCCATATCCGTCACGTTCACAAAATTCCGCATATATAATCTGTACGCCAAGATTATCAAAATCACGAAGTGCCGAAAACAGCTTTTTTGCATACCCTTTGTCGTCGTCACCTGTACTTATCATAACAGGCTCATCATAGACATTACCGTACATTGTAAGAACACCGGTTACTTTATCTTTATTTTCTTCAAGTAATTCCTTTACCTTCGCCTGAACGGCTTCCTTTTCGCCCTCAACCACAATAACCTGTGCATCAGGTGCGTAATGACGGTATTTCATTCCCGGGCATTTAGGCTGTTCGTCTACTGAAACCGAATGTATTATATTTTTATCAATCTGCGTTGACGGAACAACTTCCCGAAGCATATCAAGCGTAATTCCACCGGGTCTTAGCAAAATCGGAAGCTCTCCCGATGCATCAACTATTGTGGACTCTACACCAACCTCGCAGTCGCCGCCGTTTATTACAGCTTCGATTCTTCCGGTCATATCCGACATAACATCGGCTGCTCTTGTAGGGCTTGGCTTACCCGATATATTCGCACTCGGTGCCGCTATCGGCGTGCCTGCTGATTTTATAAATTCCTGTGCTGTTTTATTTGACGGAAATCTGATACCTACAGTATCAAGCCCCGCAGTTACAGCTTCAGGTATATTCGTTTGTTTTTTTAATATTACAGTAAACGGTCCCGGCATAAATGCTTCAATAAGCTTTTTTGCATTCTCATTTATTTCACGTGCAAGCATTGGTATTTCATTTTTGTCGGCAATATGGACTATAAGAGGATTATCACCCGGTCTGCCCTTAGCCTCAAAAATCTTTTTTACAGCTTCACCGTTCATAGCGTCCGCACCAAGCCCATACACAGTCTCAGTCGGGAACGCAACAAGCCCGCCTTTTTTTATTATTTCTCCTGCCGTTTGTAAATCATTTATCTCTATTACAGTTGTTTTCATTGTATTTCATACTCCGACAGCATATTATTTTTCATTTTCCACAGTTCCTTTGACAAATCAACATAATATGCATGAGGATTTTCAAATCTCTTGACTTCCTCCCATAATCCGTCAACTTCAAGACGGCAATACTCTCTTAAAACCTCAAGTGCAGGACTTTCATATACGCACTTACCCTTTTTAAATATTGGCTTCAAAAGCGGTCTTGCATAGAAATCCTTTACGGTTTTTCTTCTCCATACATGGTCGGGGTCAAAAATCTCATACGGCTTACTGTCGTCAATAACCTCATCATGCAATGTTACTATATCCGCCATTGCACTGCCTGTTTCGTGCGAATACAGTCTGTATACCTGCTTGAATCCCGGAGTTGTAATCTTTGAAACATTCTCACTTATTTTTATTTTAGGTATTATATTACCTTCTTCATCTTCAAGTGCCGCAAGCTTATACACTCCTCCAAAAACAGGCTCTGAGCTTGCTGTTATAAGTCTTTCGCCAACTCCAAAGGTATCTATTTTAGCACCTTGAATAAGCATATCTCTTATGATATATTCATCAAGTGAATTGGATGCAACTATCTTACAGTCCTCATATCCAGCCTCATCAAGCATTTTACGGCATTTCTTTGACAGATATGTTATATCTCCTGAATCAATTCTTACACCTACAGGTCTTGCACCCATAGGTTTTAAAACCTCATCGAATACCTTTATTGCATTCGGCATTCCTGATTTTAAAACATTATACGTATCTACCAAAAGCGTAGTTGCATGAGGATATGTCTGAGCATACGCCTTAAAAGCTTCATATTCGCTGTCAAACATCTGAACCCAGCTATGTGCCATTGTTCCCAAGGCAGGAACCCCGTATTTTTTATCCGACATAACGCACGCCGTTCCCACAGCACCTCCTATATATGCAGCTCTTGCACCTTCAATCGCACCTGTGTATCCCTGTGCACGTCTTGAACCGAACTCCATAACGCTCCTGCCCTGTGCGGCTCTTACAATACGGTTTGTTTTCGTTGCAATCAGACTCTGATGATTAATAGTAAGAAGGAGCATAGTCTCAAGGAACTGTGCCTGTATTGCGGGGCCTCTTACCACCATAATCGGCTCATAAGGGAATATAGGTGTTCCTTCAGGGATAGCCCATACGTCACATTCAAATTTGAAATTCTCAAGATATTCAAGAAAACGCTCATCAAACATCTTTTTACTTCTGAGATATTCTATATCTTCATGAGTAAATTCAAGCTCTTTAATATAATTTATAGCCTGCTCAACTCCTGCCATTATCGCAAAGCCGCCTTTATCAGGAACACGCCTGAAAAACATATCAAAATATGCAATCTTTTCTGCACATCCGTTTTCAAAAAAGCCGTTTATCATTGTAAATTCGTAAAAATCTGTAAGCATCGTGAGGTTCATTAGACTCTCCCCTTTCTTTTATTAATCTTCTTCTATGATGTCTGCCTTTACATCAAGACTGTATTTTACAACAGCCCTTACACCTCTTTCATTTATTACGTTAGTTCTGAGAATAAATCCGTCTTCATTCATATATCTTTGCATTTTATCATTATTCGTATACGGACATAAAATCCAGAAGCTATCTCTTACGCTTATCTTCTCCATCATATCAAGCGTAGGAATATATACTATATCATCAAGATAATAATGATATGCCGTTTTTGAAAGGTCATCTACATTCTTTCTTGTAAAATTACAGTAATGCGGATGGTCTCCCGAAGCAGCAAGTCCACGGTCATTGTATGCAAGAATCACTTCATTGGTAACACGCTTTATTCTTGATTTTTCTGCATCCGTAAATTCTCTCAGAAAATCACTGTTAAGCCATGTTCTTAAATCACTTGTTTCCCATAAATTACTTGTACCGTTAAAGGTTCTGTAGTCGATACAATCCTTTGTAACAAGAATATATGAATTATCGTTAAGCTTTTCAAAAATCTCCCATTCTATCGGTTCTCCGTTATATGTTCCAAAGGTTATTATATCCCTTTTCACTTCCACATTCATCACAAGTGTAAGCGAAGCAGTTATAACAATCGCTACTATCTTTGCACTGATTTTCATTGAGAAGAATGTCATTACGCTAAGTGCAAATAATATATCTATACAATTTACAAACAGGAACAAATGCTTTGGCAAATCTGCTTCTCCGTTACCCAAAATCGGAAGCATAAGATTTATCCATAACCCGAACACAAGAATATTCATAGCACTTATTCTGTATTTGTTACGTTTCGCCTCGCTCTTCCGGTTCAATATTATAATGATATCCAGAAAAACAATATACAAAGTTAGCAGTATAAATATTGTCATTACAATAATAGGATTATACAAAAACTTTAAAAATACTCTTGTATAGCTCCATGCACTGTATCTGCTTGTTGTATCTGCTACAGTCACAGACGAGTTGCCGATATTTGGTGGACGTATATACGCCGAATTTTCAATCGCCGTAACAAGCTTTTTTATAAAGCGAACCGGATGACGCATATAGAAAAACAAAATATCCGTTTTGTGAATTTTCTCATAAAAGCCCTCATCAAATTCTTCGCCCTTTATATCTATCGGATAAACATTTTCTTCATTGTATACCGTTGTATTTGCAAGAAGCTTATATTCTGTATCCAAGTCCAGCTCCTGCAAATCCTTTTCTATTGTATCTGATTCCTTTAAAATGCCGTAAAATACAGCCTGATAGGTTGTATCCTTCTGCATCCAGTCAGGAATAGCTGTATACAATCTGCCTATAAGCACTACAGATATTAACGATACTACTACAACCGTTACTTTAAAAAGCTTGTCCTTTCTCATTACGCTTATTGTAATAGCGACAAGTGCCATAATTATAGAATACGGAATATTTGCAAGCTTTGAGCCGGCAAAGAAATACAATGCCACAAAAAAGCATATAACCTTAGGGATGCTCGGTCGTTTATATATGAGCAGTCCTATTGAAAGCAAAAGCATCAGTGCTATATACTGCAAGGGTTCTCCGTACAGCGAATTAAAATACAGAATATAGCCTGCATCACAGAATATAAATATAAACAACAAAAAGACCAAGAGGCGCTGCCATATCGGTCTGTCATTGAAAAATGTCAGCATACACCATGCCGCTATTGAGAACATAAATATATATATTCCGGCAAGCCATGCTATATTATAACCCTTTAAATCACGGTTATGAACTATATTATCAAGCAGATTCATTACCTTTGACAGCTTGATAAATATAAAATGCGGCGACTTATATATTTCATTTTCCTCATCGGTTTTCCATACCGATGCAATCTGGTCGCCTACGTTATATCCTTCAACCTCCATCGTATAATACTGCTTAAACAGATAGTTAGAATCAGTGTCATCAGCATACTCCATTCTGCTTGCAAGCATGATACGTCTGAAATCACCGTTATCACTTAATCCTATGTTTTCTCCCATGTATAAAACACACGAGCATATAATCGCAATAATTATTGCTCCTATAATGGGAAAAATTCTTTGCTTGAAGGATACCTGTTCAGTTGTATACTTTATCTCCAAAAAATCACCCTTAAATTTGCAAAAAAGGCGGAAAAATCCGCCATATCTCACATATTATACGGCTATCAGAAAGAATAATTACCCTTTCGGCTGTATCCTCCGCTGCGTTTTGAAGCAGCACTTCTTTTCAGAATCCTGAAAGCCTCGTCGCTATCCGTCTTAAACTTTGACAGCTTATCTTCAAAAGAAAGATTGTCATCCTTTACGCTCCAGTCAATATCTGCCGGACGTACAGGTGCTTTCTCCTGCTTTTCATTTTTTTGCTTTTCTTTGCGTTCCTCTGCAGGCATAGCCTGTTTAATGGAAAGGCTTATCTTTCCGTTATCATCAATCTTGATAACCTTAGCCTTTACAATCTGACCTTTTTTCAAATGCTCATTTATGTCCTTTACATAATCATTTGAAACTTCAGATATATGTACAAGCCCCGATTCCTTTTTGTCCCATTCTATGAACACACCGAACGCCATTATGCTTACTACTTTTCCTTCTACTATATCGCCTATTGATACCACGTTTTCTTCCCCTTTTAATCCTGTGCCGAAACATCGACAAAAATTTTTGAATTGTTTTTCACCAGCCCAAGCTTTTCGGTTGCAATCTTTTCTATGTATTCATCAGTATTGACCTTACCGCTAAGCTCGTCAATTTCAAGCTGTCTTGTTTTTTCGTATTCAATCTGCTCATTAAGACTTGCTATACGCTGCTTATTGGCATATATTTGAGGCATCTGCATAATACCCTTAAATATCATTGAAAATACAATAAGGATAAATCCCCAGAATAAAATTCTGTTTTTATGCTTTGCCACAAAAGTTAAAATAACATTTTTAATTTCCATTATTTTTCCCTTTTTTCAGCTTTAAAAAATATTCTATATATAGCATTTTATACAAAAATCGCAGCGGTGTCAAGAGTATTTTACAAATAAATTGAACTTTTTTGAAAAAAAATTTAAATATGCCCATAAAACACCGTTTTACAGGTCTGCTTATTGTTAAAAAGTACAAAATCACACCTATAATAAGCCCTATGATTTCAAACCCTCTTATCACACTGTTATTAAAATATATAAATGCCGATGCAACTCCTGCTATTGAGACTATCCAGAACAGAGCATCTGTAACAGCCGCGGGAATTTTTATACTGCTTCTGATTGCATACAATATATCAAACAATATCCCTGCAGCAAATCCCGTAATAACCATTCCGAATAAGGCATATACCTCCTGAACCACGGTTATTTAAACAGTCCTTCCAATATTGAGCCTTTCTTTTTGACGTTAGTATACATCACAGTATGAATATCTCCGCTTACGCTAAGCTCACCTGTATCTGTATTCAAACGGCTCATATTAAGATTTTTACCTTTAACCGTAAGACCACCCATAACCGTAACAAGCTCTATAACACAATCCGAAAAGTTGATGACCTCCGTTACTCCTGTAAGCGATATTGATGAACGGTTCTCAATCTGCATTGTATGCGTCTGTTTTTCAGCAGTTTGTTTTATTGCTGTCATAAAATCCCCTCCATATTTTAATCTACTTAAAATATATGAGGAGCTTATTTAATTTATTACTTCATACAACGATGAGGCATCGTTTTTTAACACGTGTTCAGCGATATTTATAACCTTAACCTTTATAATACGCTCACCCATCTTTATTTCCATAACGTCGCCTTCTTTTACATCATACGATGCCTTTACCACCTTACCATTTACACTTATTCTTCCCTGGTCGCACGCTTCATTTGCAACAGCACGGCGTTTTATAAGACGTGATACCTTTAAATATTTATCTATTCTCATGCTTTGACCTTCTCTCTTTCATAATAATCAAGAATTATTTTACCACAAATATGATTTTGTGTCAACAAAAAGGTTTCGGTTATAAAATAACCGAAACCTCAAATCTTATTCTGCTATTTTCTTTAAGAATTTTTCGTGTGCTTCCCTCAGCTCCTGAGCCTTTTCCTCCGGTGCTGTCGGATTACAGTGTGCCCATGCACCTGTTTCTGAAGAAGCATTAAATTTAACCTTATCAGCACTTCTCATAGGCGGATAAAATGCTATATGGAAGTGATAATACTCTGATGAATCCTCTCCGTTTACAGGATTCTGATACATACACATCATATATGGGAATGTATAGTCAAATAAGCTATCAAGCGTACCTGCTGCTTCTTTAAGAGTTTTTGCAAGGCTGTCCTTTTCTTTATCTGTCATCTGAGACAAATTCTGAATATGACGCTTTGCCGCTATGTATATCCCGTAAGGATATTCGCAGAAGAACGGCAAGAATACGATGAAATCATCATTCTCAAATATAATTCTGTCCTTTGCTTTTATTTCATCCTCAAGCATATCGCAGATAAGACAGTTTCCTGTTTCCTCCTTATGCTCCTTGCACGACTGCATTTCAAGCTCAATCTTCTTAGGGATTACGGAATAACCATAAATCTGACCGTGCGGATGAGGCATTGTAACGCCTACAACATCGCCTCTGTTTTCAAATATGAACACATATTTTATATTTTCATCCTGAGAAATCTCTGTAAATCTGTTTTCCCATAAATCCACAAGCTCTCTTATATGAGGTACAGGAAGCTCAGGCAATGTAACAGTATGCTCAGGTGAATACAGCACTACCTCGCACTTGCCGTATGCTGGCTTTGTTTTATATATTCTTGTTTCCACATCATCAGGAACAGGTGGATTCTGTGAAAGTGCAGGGAAATCATTATCATACTTATATACCGTAAAATGCTCCGGTACCTTTCCCGAACCCGGGCAAAACGGACACCAGTCTTTTGGCATCTGAGGTCTGTTCTGTCTGTGTGAAGCTATCATAACCCAGTCTTTTATGAGAGGGTTCCAACGTAATTCTGCCATTTGTTTTTCCTCCAAAAATCATTTTTCATATATAATTCTACAACTTTTCCAAATAATAGTCAATGATGATTTTTCTGTATTTTATATCACTTTTTCATAAATAATTATATCTCAATTACTTAATCAAATAAAAAACAACTTACAAAATAACAAATTTTACTTATTTTTGTAAAATTATTGTCATAAAAAAGGTATTGACTAAAAGGCTAAAAAGTTGTATAATATCTATTATATGATTAAATTCAGGCTGTTCATTCAGTCAAAAAAAGAAAGGAATGATTTTCTAATTATGAAGAAAAAGAGTATCGTTACTCTTTGCTTCGTTGTTATCGTTGCAGTATTGCTTAATGTTGTAGCTTTCTACGGCTATAACGTTGCCGGCTTTACATACGGCGGTGTATTCGACGAGGAAAAGGGTATCAGAAAAGGTATCGACCTTGCAGGTGGTTCAGTTATCACATTCCAGGCTGATACAGAAAACCCCTCAGATGAGGATATGAATATTGTTGAATCAATATTCCAGACGCGTTTAACAAACGCAGGTTACACAGAAGCTCGTATTTCAAAGAGCGAAGGCGGAAAGATTACTGTTGAAATTCCGTCAGTATTTGAAACAGACAAAGCAGCAGACCTTTTGGGTGACGTTGCAAAGCTTACATTCCGTGATGCAGACGGTAACATCGTATTAGACGGTGCTACAGACATCAAGAATGCTTCTTACCAGTTCGGTCAGATTTCAGAAACAAGCGGTTCAGTTGCTTATGTTGAGGTTGAATTCAACCCTGAAGCAAAGGACAAGTTTGCCGAAGCAACAAAGACTGCAGCAGGTAAATCAGCTGAAGGCAAGAACTACATCTCAATCATGATGGATGAGAATGTTGTATCAAACCCATCAGTAAGTGAAGAAATCAACTCAGACAAGTGTATTATTTCAGGTGATTTCACTCCTGAAACTGCACAGGATCTTGCAAACAAGATTAAGTCAGGTCAGCTTCCGTTCAAGCTTAACAAGATTTCACAGGAAACTGTAGGTGCTGAGCTTGGTACAGATGCTCTTCCTACAAGCTTACTTGCAGCAGGCATCGGTATTATCCTTATCATGCTGTTCATGATATTCATGTACAGAGTACCGGGTCTTATCGCAAGCCTTTCACTGCTTATCTATGTAGGTCTTATCTCACTTGCAATGGGATTGTTCCATGTTAACCTTTCACTTTCAGGTATTGCAGGTATCGTACTTTCGATAGGTATGGCGGTTGACGCTGACTGTATTATATTTGAAAGAATAAAAGAAGAGCTTGCTCTTGGCAAGACTGTAAAGGCTTCAGTTGATGCAGGCTTTAACAAGGCATTCTCAGCAATCCTTGACTCAAACGTAACAACAATCATCACTTGTGTTGTTCTCTACATCTCAGGTATCGGTGCTGTTACAGGCTTTGCTACAACATTGGGTATCGGTGTAGTCCTTAGTATGATTACAGCAATCTGGATTACAAAGTTCCTTATGAAGCAGGTTGTTAATATCGGAATCAGAAATAGAGCTTTATTCTGCAAAATCAAAAAAGGAGGTGCAGAGGAATAATGAAAAACTTTGTTGCAAATAAAATTAAATTCCTTATAATCCCTGCACTTATAATTGCTGTAGGTATCGTAATGTACTTTGTACACGGCGGCTTCAACTTTGACGTTGAGTTTATGGGCGGTATCAGAATGCAGGTTGATTTAGGTCAGTCAGTTGACAATGATGACATAACAGACCTTGTAAATGCTGTTTTAAAGGACAACGGTGTTGAAGGTAAGGTAACAGTTCAGAGTGTTGAAAACGGAAATCAGGTTGTTATAAAGACTCCTCCTGTTGAGGAAGAAATGAAGAACAAAATCTTTGAAGAATTAAAGACAAAGTATAGCTTAAACGACGAAGCTCTTATGTCAGTTTCATCAGCATCAGCTTCATTCGGTCTTGAAATTCAGAGAAAAGCACTTCTTTATACACTTCTTGCTATACTCTGTATCCTGATATACATTGCAATCAGATTCGAGTGGAGAAGTGCTGTTATGGCAGTTATAGCTCTTGCACTTAACGTGCTTGTTATGGCAGCTGTATACACAATCACAAACATACCTCTTAACACAACATTCATTGCGGCAATGCTTACGGTTGTTGGTTATTCAATCAATAATACAATCGTTATCTTTGACCGTATCCGCGAGAACATGAGAGGACGTAAGAAGAACAACACAGTTTCAGATATGGTAAATAAGAGTATCAGCGAGACAATGGGCAGAACCATTAACTCAACAATCACAACACTTATCACTATAGTTCTTATCTATATCTTAGGTGTAACTGCAATTCAGGAATTTGCTCTTCCGCTTATAATCGGTATAATTGCCGGTGCTTACACTTCAATCTTTATTGCTTCAACATTCTGGGCAACATGGAAAGAAGCTGATTTAAAAGCAAAAGCAGAAGCAGCTGCTGAAAGACGTAAAAAATAATCATATTTCTAAAAGCTGATTTGTTAAGGCAAATCAGCTTTTTTATGCACAAAAAAACAGACAGCCTCATAAGAGACTGTCTGTTTATTTTAATCTCCAAAGCTTATTCCTATTTCTCTTGCACCTTTAACAAGCTCGCCGTCTACAGGAACTTTTTTAAGCTTCCCTGCCACTTCTTCAAGTGGTACTGCTACTATTTCACCGCTTTTTACTGCAACCATGTTGCCGTATTTTTCTTCTGCTATAAGTCTTGCCGCAGCCGCACCAAGACGTGTACATAAAACCCTGTCATATGCACATGGTGTTCCACCTCTTTGAAAATGCCCCGGAACGGTAATTCTTATTTCCTGCTTTGTTTTTTCCTTCAATTCCTCTGCAAGCTTATAGGCAACCGACGGATAATTCGCACGTGAAGCTTTTAGTTCTTTCTTTTTCATTTTAGCTTCTTCAACAGATACAGCACCTTCAGCCGCCGCAATAATTGTAAAGCGTTTACCTGCGGCTTTACGTTTATTTATTACATCCGCTATTTTATCTGTATCATAAGGAATTTCGGGAATCAATATAATATCAGCTCCGCCTGCAATTCCCGCATGAAGATTAAGCCATCCAACCTTATGCCCCATAACCTCTACAATAAATACACGGCTATGTGAGTTTGCAGTAGAATGAATACAGTCAATAACATTCGTTGCAATGTCGCACGCACTCTGAAAACCGAAGGTTCTTTCCGTTCCGTATAAATCGTTATCAATCGTCTTTGGAAGTGTTACTACATTCAGTCCCTCTTCTCTTAGCAGATTGGCACTCTTATGACTTCCGTTTCCACCAAGAACCACAAGGCAATCAAGCCCCATTGATTTATAATTATCCTTCATAGCCTTGACTTTATCAAGCTTTGTAGCCTCATCAATCACACGCATCAGCTTAAAAGGCTGTCTTGAGGTTCCTAAAATTGTGCCTCCTTCAGTAAGAATACATGAAAAATCATCAGGGCACATTTTTTTATAATTACCGTAAATAAGCCCCTCATAGCCGTTCTTTATACCGTATATCTCGACCTTATTTCCGAATTTTTCATAAAGAGCCTTTGCAACCGCTCTTATTGCGGCATTTAAACCCTGACAATCGCCTCCGCTGGTAAGAATACCTACTTTCTTCATCTATTAGCTCCTTCCACATTTTCATACGCCTGTTTATAGAAATATTCCTGTGCATTAAATGCATCTTCGTTATTTTCTTTCTTTCTATACATTCCATCTGCACCTTGTACTCTTGCTTTGACATTGTCTTTCCAAAGAGTATTAAACATATCTTTAATTCTGTTTTTTATTTCAGCGTCATATATCGGAACTGCGATTTCCACACGCTTTAACATATTTCTCGTCATAAAATCTGCAGATGAAATATAAATACGCTCCCTGTCGGGTGTTCCGAATATATAAATTCTTGAATGCTCAAGAAATCTACCAACTATGCTGATAATTTCTATATTTTCAGTATACCCCGTAACTCCCGGAACAATGCAGCATATACCTCTTACTATAAGCTTAATTTCCACTCCTGATTGAGATGCTTCAATAAGCTTTTTTATAATTGATTTATCAGTAAGTGAATTTATTTTTATTCCTATATATGCTTTTTCGCCATTCTCTGCGTGGCGTATTTCATCGTCTATCATACCTATAACTCTGTTTTGCAGACATCTCGGTGCAACAAGTAAATGCTCTGATTGGTCAATCACCTGACCCATTGCAAGCTCATTAAATACATATCCTGCTTCCGCACCAATCTGAGGTGACGACGTTATAAAACAGTAGTCTGTATATGTTTTTGAAGTTTTCTCATTGTAATTACCCGTACCAATCTGAGTAATATAGCCTATTTTGTTACCTACCTTGCGGGTAATCAGGCAAAGCTTTGAATGAACCTTCAAATGGCTTATTCCGTAAATTATACGGCAGCCTGCGTTCTCTAACCGACGTGACCACTCTATATTATTTTCCTCATCAAAGCGAGCTTTAAGTTCAACAAGCACAACAACCTCTTTGCCGTTTTCCGCCGCATTTATAAGTGCCTCTATAACTTGAGACGACCTTGCCACACGATACAATGTCATTTTTATTGATACTACATTTTCATCCTCGCCTGCCTCACGCAGAAGCTTCAAAAACGGCTTAATACTTTCATACGGATAAGAAAGTAAAATATCACGCTTTTCTATCTGAGAAATCATGTTCTCTCCGTCAGATATAAATTTTGACTTCTGAGGAATAAGAGGCTCAAAGAAAAGACTTTTATCAAATCTCAATCTGTCGCCTATTTTCCATACAAATGATAAATCAAGCGGTGCTTTTGATAGGAATATCTGTTTTTCGGTAAGTCCGAGACTTCCGCACAGGAACTTCTGTACTTGAGATGGAATTTCTCGTGTTATATCCATTCTTACAGGACACAGCTTTCTTCGTTTTTTTATGATTTTCTCCATTGCTTCACGGTAGTCTGCCGCTTCTTCGTCAATAGCTTCATCAGCATCTATATCTGCATTTCTTATAATTCTTATAAGTGTTTTGCTTTTCACTTCGTAGCAGTCAAAAATATCTGCCGCAAAATGAAGTATCAGTTCTTCCGCAAGCATAAATCTGTTTAGGTCAGACGGCACAGCAATAAGGCGTTCAAATACACCACTACACGGAACTATTCCGATTTTTGTGTTTTTACCTTTATTTTTAGGCTGTAATTCCACCACAGCATATATTTTTTGATTCTGCAAAAACGGAAACGGTTGACGTTTTCCTATAACCTGAGGTGATATGAGCGGTTTTATTTCATTAATGAAATACTCACGCAGATATTCTGCACCTTTTTTAGATAGACTTGCAAAATTAACAAGCTTTATTCCAAGCTCCTCAATCTCACCCATTATATTAAAGTATACTTCATCCTTGCACTCCATAAGTGCTGTTGTACGCTTTAATATTGCAGTAATCTGCTCACGGCTTGTCATATGCGTTTTATTCTCACGTTCATCATCGTCTATAAGCATTTTATCATGCAGTGAACCTACTCTTACCATGAAAAACTCATCAAGATTGCTCATAAAAATCGAAGCAAAGTTCAGTCTTTCACAAAGCGGTACGGACTCGTCTGCCGCTTCTTCAAGAACTCTTTCATTAAATTGAAGCCATGAAAGCTCCCGATTTCGGAAGCAATCACTTAATTTACTATCCATAATCCTACCCTTCTTTATTTATTTGAATTAAGATACTGTTCTAATATAAGACACGCCGAAACTGTATCAAGCACTGCCTTACGTTTTTTTCCTCTTGTATTTGTTGTATCAAGATAACGTGTTGCTCCTACTGTTGTAAGACGTTCATCCTCAAAAATAATTTCACCTTTGAAAATTGTTTTTAATTCCTCTGCAAACTCCTTTGTTGCATCAACTCTGAAGCCTTCCGTTCCATCCATGTTTTTTGGCAGACCTATAACTATTTTTTCAGGCTTATATTCATTCAGTATTTCATTAAGCTCTTCAAGTAGCTTTTTTGTTCCTTTGTTCTGAATAGTTTTAACACCTGTAGCCATAAAACCCAAAACATCACTTACCGCAACACCCACACGAGCGTCACCGTAATCTATTCCCAAAATTCTCATAATATTCTCCTACCTTGTTAATACTCTTATCCATTTATCGTTTCTCATTCTTATTATTTCTAATACTGACTTTATTTATATATTATCACCTCAAAGTTATTTTTTTAATTTATTCCATATTTTTCATTATAGCATACAACAAAAAAAATAACAACCTTCTTTTTTAAAAAATTATGTTTTTTAATATAAGTTATCAACCAACAACTTGTATTGTTTACAAACTTTTGCGAATAATAAGAAAAAAGATAAAAAGGAGATTTTTTATGAGAAAAACAATACGCACCGACCTCGCTTTAGAGGCTCACAAGCTATCACAGGAGGAAGGAAAAGAGCTTGAAGGAATTATCGTCAGAAACGAAGTAAACAACGGTCTTAATGTATCGGTTATTGAAGTAATAAATTCCAAAGGCGAAGAAATTTTAGGTAAATCCATAGGCACATACATTACAATAGAATGTCCCAATTTAAGATACAATTCAGAAGAGCTTGAAAATGTATGTAAAGTGATGTCTGAGGAAATTCGTAAATTAGCAGACATACGCACTGATTCAGTTACACTTGTAGCAGGCTTGGGTAATCGAGAAATTACTCCCGATGCATTAGGCACAGAAAGCTCAGCACAGATAATGGTCACACATCATTTAAAAGATAATATCAAAAAAGCTCTTGGAGATAATATAAGCGGAGTATGCGCAATTACACCCGGAGTTCTTGGAACTACAGGTATGGAAAGCTCAAAAACGATAAAAAGTATTTCAGATACCTTAAAGCCCGACCTAATTATTGTCATTGATGCATTGGCTGCAGCTGATATAAACAGAGTAGCTTCTACCATTCAGATAAGCGATGCAGGCATTCAACCCGGAGCAGGAGTCGGCAACAACAGAGAGGGCATTAATAAAGAAACTCTCGGTACAAGGGTTATCGCCATTGGTGTTCCTACAGTTATTGATGCACGAAACATATCAGATGTTGAAATACCCGAAAATTTATCCCCTCTTATGGTGACCACAACAGATATTGACCTTGTAATAAAAAAATGTGCAAAAGCTATAGCCGGAGGGATTAATCTTGCACTGCATGAGAATATAACTTTGGAAGAAATTATGGCTTTTACCGCTTGACATTCAAGGAAAAATAAGGTAATATATATGTTGGAATACAATAAAGAAAGGATAAGCAAATGCAGGAAATTAAAATTAATAATAATATTACATTAAAATATATACCTATGACAAAGCTGAAAACAACAACAGCAGGTGTTTTTATTCACAGACCGCTAAACAAAGAAGAAGCGTCAATGAATGCACTTCTTCCATATGTGTTAAGACGAGGCTGTAAGCTTTGCCCTGATACTGAATCAATTTCAAAATATCTTGAAAATCTTTACGGTGCTTCTATGACAGGAACAGTTATAAAACGTGGTGAAGATCAGATTATATATTTTGATGCGGAAACCATATCGGACAAATATGCTGCCAACGGCGAAGAGCTTTTATCTGAGCTTTTGGAGCTTTTACTCTCAACTGCCTTTGACCCTGTTGAGAACGATGGTGGATTTGACGAGGATATATTAAATCAGGAGAAGAAAAACGCTGTTGAAAGAATTCAATCGCTTATGAATGATAAGCGTACCTACGCTTCAATTCGATGCGGCGAGGAAATGTGTGAGGGTGAAGCTTTTGCAATTTCACGTCTTGGTACGGTTGAGGAAATAGAAAAAATATCTTCAAAATCACTTTACTGCTACTATAAATCAATGATAACATCATCACCGATTGACATTTATCTTTGCGGTGATACTGACATTGCAAAGCTTGAAGCAGTTATAAAAAAATATATTCAAGGACTTGAATTTACAACTCCTAAGCTTCCGCAGACGAACCTCCTTAAAAAGTCATCGGCGGTTAAGAATGTTACGGAAGAAATGGATATAACACAAGGTAAGCTTGCTGTAGGCTTTAGAACAAACATCTGCCCTACTGATGCAGATTATCCTGCACTGTGCGTTATGAACTGTGTGTTTGGTTCAGGTGCTCATTCAAAGCTTTTTAATAATGTAAGAGAAAAACTGAGTCTTGCCTACTACGCATCAACTCAGCTCGAAAAATACAAGGGCTTGCTTATTATAAATGCAGGTATTGAATTTGAGAATTTCCAAAAAGCATATGACGAGTCTCTTGCTCAGCTTGAAGAAATAAAGAACGGAAATATTTCTGAATTTGAATATGATTCAAGTATAAACGCACTTTTGAATGCACTTGAAAGCTATTATGACGATCAGAGATATTTGCAGAATTTCTATCTTGACGAATATATAACAGGCACAAACAGAGATATCGAAACCGTAAAAGAACAGATCAAAAAAGTAACTATAGAGGATATAAAGCACGTAGCAGAAAAACTAGAGCTTGACACTGTTTATTTCCTCAAGGGTAAGGAGGTAAAATAACATGGAGCTTAAATTTTCAAAAAATGAACTTACCGGGGAAGAGCTTTATTACGGCGTGCATGATTCAGGCTTAAAGGTATATATTATCCCAAAAAAAGATTATACTCAAAATTATGCAATATTTGGCACTCACTACGGGAGCGTGGATTCAAAATTTGTAGTTCCCGGAGAAAAGGAAATCACCGAAGTCCCTGACGGAATTGCACATTATCTTGAACACAAGATGTTCGACCAACCCGACGGCTCAAACGTTTTTGATAAATTCTCAAAATTTGGTGCAAACGCAAACGCATTCACTTCATTTAATATGACTGCATATCTGTTCAGTGCAACATCAAACATGAAAGAAAACCTTGAAACCCTTATGGACTATGTTCAAAGTCCGCACTTTACAGAAGAAAGCGTACAAAAGGAGCAAGGCATTATCGGTCAGGAAATAAAAATGTATGACGATAACGGCGATTGGAAAGTATTTTTCAATCTATTAAACTGTCTTTATAAGGAACACCCTATAAGAACAGAAATTGCCGGAACTGTTGAAAGTATAAGTCACATAACTGCCGATTATCTTTATAAGTGTTATAACACCTTCTATAACTTATCAAACATGACAATCGTTGTTGCAGGTGACGTTGAATCGCACAGTATTGCAAATATAATATCGGACTCAGTTAAAAAGAACGAACCGTTTAACGAAGAAATAAAAAGAATATATCCGACAGAGCCAAAGGAAATTGCCTGTGAATATTTTGAGCAGAGTCTTAGTGTGTCAACACCGCTGTTCATGATTGGCTTTAAGGATACGGATACAGGCTATTCAGGTGACAAGCTGTTAAAGAAAAATATAGAAGTCGAAATTTTACTTAGACTTTTATTTGGTAAAAGCTCTCCGTTATACAAGAGCTTATATGAAGAAGGTCTTATTAATTCAAACTTTTATTTTGAGTATACCATGCAGCCCGATTATGCATATTCTTCAATCGGAGGCGAATCAAAAAACCCTAAGCTTGTATATGAGAAAATTTTAGCGGAAATTGAACGAGTAAAAGAAGCAGGTATAAGCGAAGAAGATTTTGAACGTACTAAAAAAGTTCTTTGGGGGCATTATATTTATTCGCTTAATGATATAGAAGATTACCCTACTGAATTTTTAAGAAACAGCTTTATGAATATAGACTATTTTAACTATGACAAGGTTTACAAAACAGTCACCTTTGAGGATGTAAAAAAGAGATTCGAGGAGCATTTCAAAAAAGGCTTTTCTGCTCTTTCAGTCGTTAATCCGATTAACTGATATACAAAAGGACGGTATCATTGATACCGTCCTTGTTGTTTATTTAAAGCACATATTTTTCAAGAACCTCAAGCACAGCATCAGCCATAAGTCTAAATCCCAAATCATTAGGATGACATCCGTCTACCGTACCGTCTTTCCCATAAACACTGACTGCTTTTTTAATGTCTATAAAATACACATTTTCATCACCACTATTAACTGCATTATTATATGTTTCAAGAATTACAGCTGTTCTTTCATCTCCACAAAACCATTTAGCGCACCTATACGGAGAATTCATCATTATTATCGGTAAGTCAGGATGCTTTTCACGTATCATCTTGAACATAGGCTCATGTGTACTTTTCAGATGTTCAACATTTGGAGCATTATGGTCATAGTCATACACAAAACAGCACATATCAAGATTTGCTATATATTCGGCTATTGCTTTTTCTCCTCTTGCACTTCCTGAAAAGCCAAGATTAATATAATCACAGTTAAGCTTTCTTGAAATCATTCCCTGATAGCTGTTTCCCGGTCTTGACGCACATCCGCCCTGTGTTATTGAAGAACCGTAATATACAATCGGCTTATCATTTATATATTTTCCTCCGCCCTGCAGTTTACTTCCCTTTTTAATTCCTATGTACACTTCCGTTACACTATTATACAATGGGAAATTAATTGTAATATCGTGCATATTTTCTTCGGTTTCAATATGTAATATTCCTTCAAATTCTTTTTTTTCTTCAACAGAAGGACGGTATACACCTACAAAAGTACTGTCTGCATACATATCAAAACCGCCCGAACCGGTAAATGGCATATGGTCCATTCTACAAACATCAGGGCGTTTTACCATTATCGCTATGTCATTCGAATCAGTCATGAAACGTACTCGTCCACCTGCTGTATTTTTGCTAAGCGCAGCAACACCCTCGTTTGTATTTTTTGCTACATCTTCAGGAAGTCTTGAAAAAATCTTTCCGATTTCTTTATCGTATAACCCATATAAATCAAACGGTTTTTCTTTCACATTATAAAAAACCATATCATCCTTTTCAAAGCTTTCCACTTTCATATTTTTATCAATTTCTTCTATGTTTAAATTTGGCATTTCCGCCACCTCCGCAGTATTTTTTTGCTATTTTATCACATATTAGATATGTTGTCAATAAATTTCAGATAAAAAACCATTTTTAATATACTGCTTCTTCACTGTCACAGTCAAATGTGCAAAGAGGCTCATACGAAAAAGGTTCAGATAATCCTAAGCCTTTCAAATCCGCCACAGTATTTTGTGCTTCTGCCTCATACATTTTCCAGATAACTCTTAATCCCTGAAGGCTTGTTTCTCCGTTTGTGATAGGTTGCCAATCGTTTAAGACACAGTTTACAAAATGCTCAATTTCACCTTCGCTGCGCTTTCCTGCATTTTCATTTTTCCAAAGGATTTTAACGCTTTCTTCATCAGGGAAGCATACCACATCAGGATTTTCTTCAATAGGCGTAACTCTTTTCAGAAAAACAATCTGATTTTTATTTTTGCCGTCAGTACAGTAGCTTAGCGTACCCTTAGTCCCGTATATATCCACCTTGAATTTATGAGTTGTACCTATTGCACCCCAAGTTCCTGTATGATATCCTAACGCTCCGCTCTCAAATTTAATAACAGCATGGCTTGTACCTTCCCTGTCCATCCAAGGAGTGCCTTTATTTGTTCCCATATGAGTTCCCGAAACTGGATTACCCAAGAAATACAGTAAAATATCAACATAATGACACCCATGACTGAAAAACTGACCTCCACCAAGTCCTTTACAATTCATCCACGCACCTCTTGTATCACGTGAAGGATTATAATGATCAGTATATACCGTCATCTGAAATACATCTCCGCAAATACCCTCGTCCATTAATTCCTTAAGCTTTTTTATTTCAGGCCAATGACGCACAGGATATGCAGTCATAAGCTTTACATTATTCTCATTTGTCTTTGCAATAAGCGACAGTGCTTCATGCTCCTTTATACACAACGGCTTTTCCATAAGAATATGCTTTTTATTCTCCGCAAAAAACATTCCTACAGAATAATGCAGTCTGTGAGGAAGTGATATAAGCACCACATCAACATAATCAACCATTTCACGATAATCCAAAAAAATATTTTCCACACTCAGAATTTCTGCAGCCTTTTCCGCACGTTCTTTATCCAAGTCACAAACAGCACTCACCTTCACCTTACCATTGAGACTGTCAAACGCCGCCATATGTGCATTCATACTGATGTTTCCGCATCCAATAATTCCAAATCTAATCATATTTATTCTCCTTGACTTTAATTTGCATATATGCTATACTTTGATTATACCTTACATATTCCGAAAAGTAAATCAAAAAAATCACCTGTTTGTTTAAAAAAATCACCAAAGGAGGATTACTTATGGTTTCCGTAAATGAGATAATCAGTGCATATAGATTTGATAATTTCAAATCACCTGTCACTTCGTGTATTGAAAAAAACGACTTTTGGCAGATTAAATATCTGCACAGCGGAAGTATGACGATTGATACAGACGAGCAAAGCTATCTCTTTCAAGCCGGTCAGCTTATAATAATCCCTTCCGATACAAAAATAACAATTACATTTGAAAAAAATACTGCACTTCATTATTCAATTATAAGCTTTCGATGCAACAATGCAGATTTTCTGTATAAAATATCACCGACACCTATAACATTGCATGGGATTAATCAGATTAATTTTAATGATTTTGTATATACGGCAAGCAAAATATACTCCGACAAAAAACAGTTAAATAATCACGACCCTATTCTTGAAGAATATCACCGTCATTTTTTAGAAACATTCTTAATGCGTATTTATTTTATCTACAACGGAAATAATATTTTCCCTGATACATATAAGCCCGCAATAACATATAATGATGATATGTCATTATCAAAAACGGTCAGGGAATATATGGAAAACCACATAGAATGTGACTTATCACTTGATATTCTTGCACACGAAACAGGGGTAAGCAAAAATACCCTTATGCGTAAATTCCGTGCAGATACCGGTCTTAGCATTATGCAGTATTTTACAAAAATAAAAATCGAAAAAGCCGCAAATATGATTTGCGATACAGATTTATCTTTAAAAACTATTTCAGAGCAGTTAAATTTTCAAAGTCCCTCATATTTTTCCACAGCTTTCAAAAAGCAAATGGGGATTTCACCTCTTGAATTCAGCAAACGTTCTCTTAAATGGAAAGGTTGTCTGGCTGATTTCTGTTAAAGAAAAAATGAGCTATTTCACCCAAAGTGAAGCAGCTCATTTATTTTTACATCTTCAATTATTTAAGGTTTGCTTCAAGCTTTGCAAGCTCATCAGCCATTTCCTTAGGAAGCTTATCGCCAAACTGTGCGAAATACTCTTTAATGTTTTCAACATCTTCAAGCCATACTTCCTTGTCGATTGTAAGAAGTGCCTTAACATCTTCAACAGTCATATCAAGGTCTTTGATGTCGATGTCCTCAGCCTTTGGAACATAACCGATAGCACATTCATCAGCATCAACCTTACCTGCACATCTGTCAAGAATCCACAGAAGAACACGCATATTATCACCGAATCCCGGCCACATAAAGTTATCGTTCTCATCTTTTCTGAACCAGTTAACGTGGAATACCTTCGGAGCCTTATCGCCAAGCTTCTTACCCATTTCCAACCAGTGGTTCCAGTATGTTGCCATGTTGTAACCAACGAACGGTTTCATAGCCATTGGGTCACGTCTTACAACACCAACTGCACCTGCAGCAGCTGCTGTAGTTTCTGATGCCATTGTAGCACCAACGAAAGTACCGTGAGTCCAGTCTCTTGACTGATATACAAGCGGAGCACACTTAGCACGTCTACCACCAAATACAATAGCCTCAACAGGAACACCTGCAGGATTCTCAAATTCTTTTGAAATACATGGGCAGTTAACAGCAGGAGCTGTAAATCTTGAGTTAGGATGAGCAAGCTTGTTACCTTCAGCTGTGAAGTCAACGCCGTTTACTTCTGCACCCTTCCACTCTGTTGCATTAACAGGAGGATTCTTATCAAGACCTTCCCACCAAACTGTCATATCATCATTGTTGATTGCAACGTTTGTGAAGATAGTATTCTTCTTTGTTGATTCAAGAGCATTGAAGTTTGTCTTAACTGATGTCCCCGGTGCAACACCGAAGAAACCAGCCTCAGGGTTGATAGCATAAAGTCTGCCGTCAGGACCCTGTCTTAGCCAAGCAATATCATCGCCAACTGTCCATACTTTGTAGCCCTGCTCCTTTAAATACTCAGGAGGAATAAGCATTGCAAGGTTAGTCTTACCGCAAGCTGATGGGAATGCAGCACAGATGTACTTAACCTCGCCCTGAGGATTCTCAAGACCAAGAATAAGCATATGCTCTGCCATCCAGCCTTCCTTCATACCAAGATATGAAGCAATTCTCAATGCAAAACACTTTTTACCTAATAATACGTTACCGCCATAAGCTGAGTTGATTGACCAGATTGTTGAATCCTGTGGGAACTGAACGATATATCTGTCATCAGGATTTACATCCTTCTTTGCGTGCAGACACTTAACGAAATCAGCATCGTTACCTAACTGATCAATAACAGCCTTACCAACTCTTGTCATGATAGCCATGTTCAATACAACATAGATACTGTCTGTAAGCTCAACACCAATCTTTGAGAAAGGCGAACCAACAGGACCCATTGAATAAGGAATCACATACATTGTTCTTCCCTGCATTGCACCCTTGTAAAGAGCCTTTAGCTTTGCATACATTTCATCAGGAGCCATCCAGTTATTGATAGGACCTGCTTCTTCCTTTGTAGGAGTACAGATAAATGTTCTGTCCTCTACACGGGCAACGTCATTTTCTGCTGTTCTGTGATAATAACATCCAGGAAGCTTATCCTGATTTAATTTAATTATTTCGCCTGTTGCAACAGCCTCTGCTCTTAAAGCTTCAAGCTGTTCCTCGCTTCCGTCAATCCATACTACCTCTGCCGGCTGACACATTTCAACCATTTCGTCAAGCCAAGCAAGTACTGCCTTGTTTTCTGTCATGGTAATATTCCTCCATTATTTCATTTATATATATTTGTTAATAGTTTAACATTGTTTCCTTTGTCTATACTATTCACATTTTACATTATACCATAATATCAAAAAAATTGGAACAGTTTATTAAAAAAAAATTATATTTTTGGTGTTTCACTCATATTATGGCACTTTTATGTCGGTTTTTATAAATACTTTGCACAAAAATTTTAACGTCCTTTTGTAGGTGAAAAACCCATTTCTCTTTTAAATGCCGCCGAAAAATAGCTTTGGTTTGCAAAGCCGAGCTTTTCAGCGGTTTCCGTTACACTTGTACCTCCTTTTAGCAATTCTACAGCAGTTTTCATTTTAAGTGCAAGAAAATATTTATGAACGCTCAAGCCCGCATATTTATTAAATATACGCTTCAAGCTTGAAACACTCACATTGCAATGAGCAGCAATTTCTTCAACACTTAGACCCTCGCACATATGGCTATTCATGATGCTTATAGCTTTTTTAAAAGCAATTGTTTCCGGCGTATAAAGCATTTCAGGACTGTCACTATCATCATAAAGAAGCAAGAATAACTGCGTTATGTATGTCACAACCATTTGTGAATATGTTTTTGATGTATTAAAATATTTCATATACATCTGGCATGAATCATCTTTATCTTTATCTTCATACCATCTGTTTCTCATATATTCTATAAATGACATCGCAACATCTGTTTGTTCGTCTGACAGCTTAAAAACTTTCTTTTCAAAAAAGCTTATCAGCTCACCTTCAGCAAAAAAGCTGAATATCAGAACATTAACACCTTTTTCATCATCAACATGGAATTTATGCATTTCCATCGGACGGTGGAATATAATTTCGCCACCGGTAAGATTATATATACGGTCATCTCCCGATACACATACTGTTCCGTCTATGACATACATACACTCCCAGAAATTATGTGTTTCACCGGAAAATGAATAACCTTTTTTAAAATGATCTTCAAAAAGAGAACATATTTCTGTTATTTTTATATTGTTATTTATCTGATAAATATGCTCCATTTTCCCTCACCGCCTTTGCAAAATGCATAATAAATCCCAAAAACATATAAACGTGAACTATTTTTATATTGACAACTGCGTTTTTATGTGGTACAATTATATCATAAAAATTCCCAAATGTAAAGAGGAATTTGACTCTCAATAGCATTAAAATTGCTCGGCAAGGATAATTACCGGGCTTATTGCTGCGAGTTAAATAAATGTTCATTTAATTGAGAAAGGATTTTAACATGAATGCTGAACTTTTGATAATGGCTGCAGGTATGGGCAGTCGCTTTGGCGGATTAAAGCAAGCCGCTCCGGTAGGACCTAACGGAGAAATGATTATTGACTTCTCGGTATATGATGCAGTAAAGGCAGGTTTCAACAAAGCTGTATTTATCATCAGACACGACATTGAAAAGGATTTCAGAGAAGCCTGCGGAAAGCGTATCGAAAAAATGATTGACGTTGAATACGTATATCAGGAAAAAGACAAGCTTCCAAAGGGTTACACATTGCCTGAAACAAGAGAAAAGCCATGGGGTACAGGTCACGCAATTCTTTGTGCAAAGGATGCAATAAAGAACCCGTTCCTTGTTATTAATGCAGATGACTATTACGGTCAGAGCGTATACAAGACAATGTATGATTATCTTGTTCAGAACAACGAAATGTGCATGGCAGGCTATCAGCTTGGTAATACTCTTTCAGATAACGGAAGCGTTTCAAGAGGAGTATGTACTACAAAAGACGGTTACCTTGATACAATAACTGAGGTTGCAGAAATTTCAAAAGATACAGATATGCCTATGGATACTGTAGTTTCCATGAATATGTGGGGCTTAGACTGCGGAATTTTTGATTATCTTCAGACTGAATTTGAAGACTTCTTATCAAAAAATATCAATGAAAAGAAAAAAGAATTTTTGATTCCTAATGTCATCGGCAAGAGAATCGTTGATACTGGCAAAAAGGTAAAGGTTCTTCCTACTTCAGAGCAGTGGTACGGAGTAACTTATTCAGAGGATACACCTGCAGTACGTAAGGCTATCGCAGAAATGTTTGAGAAAGGAATATACGAAACGGAGAAATTAAGATGAGTGAGATTAATTTGAACGAAATCCTTGCTGAATTTAATATTGATTCAGTAATTGAAGAATATGGAAACGGGCATATAAACAACACATATCTTACAAACACACCAAACTATATTCTCCAGAGAATAAACACAAATGTATTCAAAGACCCTGACGGTGTTATGGAAAACATCGAAAGAGTTACAGAATTTTTAAAGAAAAAAATCATAGCTGAGGGTGGAAACCCGAAAAGAGAAACAATGTCAGTAATAAAAACCGCTGATGGAAAATGCTGTTATAAATACGATGATGATAATGTTTTTCGTGTATATGACTTTGTCGAAAACACAATAACAATAGAAGGCGATACAAGTCCTGAAACACTTTTTAATGCAGGCAAGGGCTTTGGTAAGTTCCAGAGAATGCTTGACGACTTCCCTGCTGATACACTTCACGAGACAATCGTTGACTTCCACAACACACCAAAGCGTGTTGAAGCATTAAAAGTAGCTATTACCGAAGATAAAGCAGGTCGTGCAGCTTCTGTTCAGGCTGAAATTGATTTTGCGTTAAAAAATGCTGAGTTTGCAGATGTTGTTGTTAAGGGTATAGAAAACGGTTCAATTCCTTTAAGAGTAACTCACAACGACACAAAGATTAACAATATATTATTTGATGCTGATACAAAAGAAGCAATATGTGTAATCGACCTTGATACAGTTATGCCGGGAAGTGCATTATATGATTTTGGTGATGCATTGAGAATGGGCGGTTCAACTGCTGCTGAGGACGAAACAAATCTTGATATTGTACACTTTGACCCAAAGGCATTTGAAAGCTTTGCAAAGGGTTATTGCAGCGAAATGCTTCCGAAGCTTACAGAAGTGGAAATTGAGCTTCTCCCCTTCTCCGCTAAGCTTCTTACATATGAATGCGGAATAAGATTTTTGACAGACTACTTAAACGGAGACACGTACTTTAAAATCCACTATGAGAATCATAATCTTGACCGTGCAAGAAATCAGTTCAAGCTTGTTGCTGAATTAAACGAAAAAGAAGATGAACTAAAAGAAATTTTAAAAAATTGCTTAAAGTAATAACTAAAAACCGCAGATGTTTTATAACATCTGCAGTTTTTTTATTGAAACTATTAATACAAATATATAATGCCTGATATTGACATTTTTCTATTTTTACATTATAATATAATAAAAGCTTTTAAAGGAGTATTCAAAATATGAATTTACACAATGCATCGCTGAAAATCTCAGCAGTAAACCAAAAACAGTACCCAAAGGAGGGATATCCGGAATTTGCATTTGCAGGACGTTCAAATGTCGGAAAATCCTCTCTTATAAATAAACTACTGAACCGAAAATCACTTGCACGCGTGAGCGGAACACCCGGCAAAACAGCTACTATTAATTTCTACAACATAGATGACACCATTTTCCTTGTAGATTTACCGGGTTATGGCTATGCACAGCGTTCAAAATCAGAAACTGAAAAATGGGGCAAAATGATGGAGGATTATCTTGCAAACAGAGAACCCCTTATACAGACCTTCCTTTTGGTTGACAGCCGTCATAAGCCATCAAAGGACGATATTCAGATGTGTCAGTGGATAAAGCACTATCACGAAAGAGTTATTGTTATTGCAACCAAAATGGACAAACTTAAAAAGCGTGAAATTGAACCTAATCTTGAGCTTATATGGGAAACTCTTGAACTTGGCGAAGAAGATATCCTTGTACCGTTTTCAACTCAGGATGATGAAGGAAAATATACTGTATGGGATATGATTGAAATGATGCGTCTTGGAGATTTCGATGAAAGCGAGTTAACTGATTAATAAGGAGAAAAACGATGGATGCAGTTAATAAAACATATAAACGTCTTTTAGTTCGTTCCGTTGCTCAAGAGGTTAACATTGGCGACATTGCACAAGGTCCCGGTATATTGGCTTTAATCGAAAAATATATCCCTGAAGCTGAAGTAAAGCTTTTAGCTTCAGGCGCAACTCCCGAAATACAGCACATGATAAAAAAGCGTTTCCCAAATATCGAAATAATCCGCGGCAGATTTATTAATGACGGTAATGACATTGAGGCTGATGACAAGCAAAAGGTTATTGATGCCTGTAAATGGGCTGATTATTACGTGCAAGGCTCAGGTCCATGGGCTGATGTTGAAGATATTAAGGGATTTGTACGAATATCAGGCGGTAAGCGTTACGGAATATTCGGAGTTTCTTACCCTGAAACACCCGATACAAAAGAAGTG
>JAZSPM010000005.1:0-2288 GCA_045537455.1 Candidatus Ornithomonoglobus sp.
ACTTTTGCAATCGGGTGAAAGACAGCGAGAAACGGAACGTAAGCATTATGAGAAAGAAATACAGAGAGCCACTAAACGCAAGAAGGATGTTGACCGGCTTTTTGCGAAGACTTACGAGGATTTTGCTTGCGGCAGGCTTGACGAAGAAAACTATGAAATGCTCAGAACAAAGTACCGTAACGAACAGATACAGCTTGCAGATCAAATCTCGCAGTACGAAGAAAAGCTGACGGCTACAAAAACCACAGAAGAAAATGTGCGTAAGTGGGTTGACTTAATCAGCAAATATTCAGAAATCAATGAGCTTACCGCACCGCTTCTTAATGAACTGATTGAAAAAATAGTAGTTCACGAAAAAAGAATTGATACCGACGGAAAACCAACGAGAGATATTGAAATCTATTACCGTTTTGTCGGCAGAATTGATTAACACACATTAGAATGAGCCTGTCTTTGCAGGCAGGCTCAGATTTATGAAATACAATATCCTTAAGTAATGTAAGGCGGGGATTACCTCATTCCTAACATTATTTTGCCGCCCGAACAAGCAAATATCACCATCGGCAAATGGGGTATGATGCATAAGGATTACATTGAGCATAACAAGCGAGGCATGTTTATGTTAATGGTAACTAAATGCACACTTTGGCCATATCTTGCAGATATTGACTGTCAGGCAAATGAAATGTATGACCTTCTGATTGAGCAGATGAAAGCGGCAGAAGGTGTTACAGAGCAACTGAAAGAACAAGACCAACTTGAATGGGTACAGAGAATGAGCAATATTCAGGAACAGGCAAGAGAGATTGTGTGCAGTGAATTGATATACAGCTAAAATTTAATTGGCGTTTGAATTTGATATAGCAAAGCACGGCTTACAGTTGTAGGTCGTGCTTACTTTTAGTGTTAAAAATGCCTTTTATTCGTTAATTTTCCTCGGATAATACATATGGTCATTACAAAAATTTCTATCGAATACAAGGCAAAATTCAAAAAGATCATACAATATGTTGTGGTTGATTGTGATTGCTTTTAGCTTATATGGTATGATTTTTCAGGCTTGTTGAAGATATTTTTTCGTAGTAAAAAATTAGTTTATATGTAAGTGGATATTTGTTTATTCTAATTATAAAAATTTCAACCATCCCTGTATTTCTTCGGACTCATACCGAACTGTTTTGCGAATATCCTGTGGAAATAGCTTTTATTTTCATATCCCACGGCTTTTGAAATTTCATCAATACCTATCTTCGTATTCTTTAAAAGATACTCCGCCTGCGAAAGCCTTTTGTCTTGCAAAAGTTCAGTATAGGTCTTTCCTGTCTGATTTTTGATTTCATGGCTGAGCCAATAAAAGTCGTAGTGAAGCAGTTTTGCCGCCTCGGTAAGACTGCCGTTTTTGTAATTTTCTTCTATGTATTTGAAAATCTGTAGTATGGCGGCTTCTTCCTTTGACTGATATGCGAGCTTGTCTGTGTGATTGAGAAGCTGCATAAAAAGAAGTCCCATAGTAGTCTGATTGATATTTCTTTTATTTGATGTGTTGTTGATGAGTGTCCAAAGTAAATTTTCAATGAGATTCTGTACAGGCAAAACATCCGAAACTCTGAAGTGGAGATAGCCTGCATTTTCTTCTTTGAAAAGAGACTCTATCAGAAACTTTTTAAGGGGCGTTTCTTCAGCACCTAACATTTCAAGTGTCTTGTCGAAAAATTGAGGGAGAATGATAAAGTTTACCGCTATGTCATTTCCTGATGCGGGAAGGATTTCCTGCTTAGCATTCTGTCCGAGAAATAACAACTCTCCTTCACACAGCTCGATAGTTTTTCCGTTTATAACATGTGTTGTTTTGCCTGAACACATATAGACTACCTCAACAAAATCGTGGGTGTGCTCGGGAAAATGAATGAATCTTGTGTGTGTTCTGATCGTAATGAGCTTTCCGTCCTTGAGAAGCTTTCTGGATGAAATAATATTATCATCGTTTTCCGTATAAATACTGCTGTCTACTGTGCTTCTTCCGTCTAATATAGACTGCTCCTCGTCGGTTATGGGAATCAATTCTTTAAGGATTTCACGGTTTATCATATAACCACCTCTGTTCGATTATACATTTTCATATCAGAAAAATCAATACAAATAAGGACACTTTTTTAAGCAAATAAGGACCTTTCGTTTTATGCTGATTCAGTGGTATAATTACAATGAAATAATTATATTAAGGTGGAGAAGATTTGAAAACATATTATTTAGCCATAGACATCGGTGCTTCTTCGGGCAGACATATT
>JAZSPM010000128.1:0-9358 GCA_045537455.1 Candidatus Ornithomonoglobus sp.
CGAACAAAGTATAATAAAACAAAAGGAGAGTGTCAAAAATGAGAACACCCAAAAAATACGATGAGGAATTTAAGAAACAGGCGATTAAGCTGGCAAAAGAAATAGGAAACAAAGGAGCGTGTGAAGAACTTGGAATACCAAAAGGAACGTTGAGCACATGGGTAGGAAAAGCGAAAGCAGGAGAGATAGATATAGGTACAGGCACTCGTTCACCAGAAGAATCTCTAAATCTTGCCCAGCAGTTACAAGCTGCAAATAAGCGAATCAAGGAACTTGAAAAAGCAAATCGTAAGCTGGAAGAACTGAATGAATTTTTAGAGGAAGCATCAGCTTTTTTCGCAGCGAGCCGTCGGAAGTCAGGAAAGAAGAACGATTAAAATTCATTGCACTAAAGACCGAAGATGGCGAAAATAAGGGAAAGATAAGTTTCTATTGCAAGGCATTAGATGTAACAAGGCAAGCTTTTTACAATTATATTGAAAGTAAGAACAAGCCATGGAAATATCAGCCGCTTGTGGATGAAATGATGATAATCCATAATGAAGATATTTATAATGATACCTATGGCAGGGAACGTATGTATCTGGCTCTGCAACAGAGATACGAAGAAGGAAAATCAGATATTCCTGTGCCAAGTGAAGGTACTGTACGAAAGATTATGGAAAAAATCGGAATTATACATAAGCCACGCAGAAAAGCAAATGGAATAACCAAAGCAGACCGTGAAGCACGTAAATCTGATGATCTTCTGAAACGTAATTTCAAGGCAGATAAGCCGTTGGAAAAAGCAATAACAGATATAAGTGAACTGAAAGCGAAAGATGGAAAAGTCTATGTTTCGGCAATATTTGACTGTTTTGACCTTATGCCATTAGGTCTTGCCATTGAAGATAATATGAAAGCTTCACTTTGTTGCCATACTCTTGAGAATGCAAAAATATCTTACCCTGATATAGCTGGATGTATAATCCATTCAGACAGAGGCAGCCAATATACAAGTGCAGAATATCGTGAAAAATTGAAAAAATATGGTATAATCCAGAGTATGAATAGTGCAGGCGGAAGATGTCACGACAATGCCCGCTGTGAAAGTATGTGGGCAAGAATGAAGGAAGAACTGTTCTATAGCCGCAATGATAAGCCTGAAAACTATACAATAGAGGAGTTAAAGACGAAAATCTGGCGATATTACATGAGTTATTGGGCCAACAGAAGGATTTGTACAGCAAATGGAGGATTTCCGCCTGCTGTTAAAAGAAAACGCTATTATGAAAGCATATATCTTGCAGCATAAGTCATCCAAATAAAAACTGTTACCGATAAAAATGATAACCATCCGCCACCATTGACAGAACCTGAAAATGGCAAGCTGCCTTGCGGCAGTGGCTGGTTTTTTCCTCCGGTTCTGAATCTAAGAACAGCTCTGCAATCAAATGCAGTGTGCATTAAGTTTACACTTGTTCATTCTGTTCGAATAAAATGTGTCAAGTATTATTGACAAAATCATCTGCAAAGAACATCGTTTCAATCAAAATGCCGTCATCGGTCGGAATGAGCGTGAGGAGCTTTTCTTTCGTACCCATGACAGTTTTTGCAATTGCAACCTTGCCCTGATCCTTCATCGCCTTGCGCAGAAGCTCAAACGCCTTGTCACCGCCTGTTTCCGGAACAGCATGATAGGTCTTGTCAAAGTAAATCGGACGAATCGCATTAAGATCAGTAAAGTGCAGAATGTGAATGGTCTTGTCCTTTGCTGACTTTGCCTTTTCAAAATCATCATCGGACATAATGACGAACTTATCTTTGTCGTACTCGAAGCCTTTTACAATATCGTCCGACTTGATTTCCTTACCGCAGGAGCCGCAGACCTTTTTGTATTTCACCCTGCTGCCGTCCTCCTTGCAGAGCTGATTGAAATGAATGTCGTTATCCTGTGTTGCTGTGTACAGCCCGACGGGGATATGCACCATGCCGAATGAGATTGCACCTATGTGTGATACTGCCATTGTGAACACCTTCCTTTTAGTTTAGTATTCTCTTTTATTCAGCAATATATTCGTTAGCTGGCGGCAAGCACATATGCCCTCTGCAAACATAGTAGGTGGTCTTGTTATTCAGCAACGAATATTTTTCACTCTCGTTCACTACTGAAATATTCGCAAATAATGGTAGCTTCATGCGAATTTCCGACAAATCCGTTTTACCATCCTGAACAATCGTCACATGCTCCGGCGGATTTTCATACATCAGCTTTGCAAGCAGAAACAGGCTATGACCTGCCGGATATTCCGCCGCTTGTGCAGATAAAAAGGCAAGCTGTTTTTCTGCAAATTCTCTGTACTTATCATCTTCCGTCAGCTGATACAGTCTCACGAAATTGTACGCCATCACGGAATTACCGCTTGGAATTGCCCCGTCATAGGTTTCCTTCGGGTTCATGAACAGCTCGGAGTTACCGGTTTCACAGAGGAAGAAACCGCCGTTTGCATCGTCTACAAAGCGTTTCACTGCTTCATGACAGAACGCCTTCGCCTTGTCGAGATAATTGCTGTCAAGTGTAGAATTGTACAGCTCCAGAAGTGCAGAAACATAGTACGCATCATCATCCAGAAACGCCTTATCAGAGCGTTTTCCGTCTCGGAAGCTTGTGTAGAGCTGCAAGCCTTCACACAAATTCTGCTCCAGAAATGCTTGTGCCTTTTGTGCAGCTTGCAAGTACTGTTCTTTATGCGAGATGCGATACAGCATCGCCATCGCCGTAATCATCATGGAATTCCATGACAGCAGAATCTTGTCATCCAGATGCAGGTTTGTTCTATTTTTTCGGTATTCATACAGTTTTTGAAATTCTTCCGAAAAATCCGTATCAATATCATTGCTTTTCAGCAGATTCGGGATATTCACGCCCTCAAAATTGCCATTTGCTGTGATGTCAAATACTTCGGCAAAACGCTTTCCATGCTCACCCAGTACATTCTGAATTTCATCAAGCGTAAAGGTATAGAATTTTCCCTCAATGCCCTCACTATCCGCATCCTGTGCGCTATAAAATCCGCCATTCGGAGATGTCATTTCACGCAGTACATAGTCTGCCGTTTCTATCGCAGTATTAAGATAAATTAGACTATTTGTAATACTGTATGCCGCACTGTACGCCATAATCAGCAAAGCATTGTCATATAGCATTTTCTCAAAATGGGGTGCAAGGAAATACTTGTCTGTAGAGTATCTCGAAAAGCCACCTCCGATGTGGTCAAATATACCGCCTTTTCTCATCTGAATCAGAGTTTTCTCTACCATTTTCATTGAAAGAGTATCATTGTTTATTTTTGAATACATCATCAGAAAAAGCAGATTGTGCGGCGTGGGGAATTTCGGTTCACGTCCGAAACCGCCATATATGCTGTCGTAGATATATTTAAAATGCTTTACTGCATCTTCTACTATATATTCAGAAGTGTTATTCTTCCCATTCAAATTACTATTTTTCAGATGAGCTATTATTTCATCTACTGATTCGAGCAATTTATCTTGATTTTTCTTCCATTGCTCCGCAATTGTCATAAGCAAATCCGAAAATCCGGGTATACCATATCGTGAACGGACAGGAAAATATGTTCCTGCGAAAAACGGCTTTTTATCCCATGTCATAAAAATACTTGTAGGCCAACCACCGCTGCCTGTAAACGCCTGACATACCGCCATATACACGCTGTCAATGTCGGGACGTTCCTCACGATCAACCTTAATAGACACAAAGTATTTATTGAGGATTTCCGCAGTTTTCTCGTCCTCAAAACTCTCATGTGCCATTACATGACACCAATGACAAGTGCTATAGCCAATGCTCAGAAAAATCGGCTTATTTTCCCTTTTTGCTGTTTCAAAAGCTTCGTCACACCACATATACCAGTTTACGGGATTTTCTGCGTGCTGTAATAAATACGGACTTGTTGATTTGTTCAGCTGATTGCTCATAGGCACTCCTTTCAAAAAAGCCGCTTGAGTGGTCTCAAACGGCGTATTTGTTCAATATGCAGTAATGATATTCTGTACGTACTGCTGCATTTCCTTCCTTGATGCAATTGTGTGCGTGCCGTTGATCACTTCATGTTTCTGCGCTTCCGTCAGTGATGAAAACTTCAGCATCGCCTCTGGATTCATTGCAAGAGCCATGCCCAGTCCCACAGGCATTTCTGTTTTTTCCATTGTTTCTTCCTCCACTTGCATTATGACAGTAGTATGTCCTACTTTGCTGATTTTATCCGCAAGACAACTATCTGATATAATCATTTGCAGGATTATCAAGAACCCTACCGTTTTCAGCAAACCGTGAACCATGACAGGCACAATCCCACGAATGCTCCGCCGCATTCCAGTGCAGCGCACAGCCCAGATGCGGACACCGTCTGCCTGTAAACGAGAGCAGATTCACCGCAGATTCCAGACAATTGACAAATAACTGCGGTTTCAGAATGCACCTCGAAGGACTGAAAATATCTGTATACTCGTTCTGCTTTCCTATCACCATATCAGAAAGCAGTATCGCCGAGAGCATCGCCCCTGTCATACCCCACTTATTAAAGCCTGTTGTAGTGTAAAGTCTTGTTGTATTGCTTGAATATCTGCCTATATACGGCATTTCATCAAGGCTCATACAATCCTGTGCCGCCCAGTAACAATGCTCCCTTGCAGTCGGATAGTACTGCTCTGCGAAATACCGCAGCTCCGTCCAGTTACCACCTTTTTTACCAGTACGATGACCTCCGCCGCAGAGCAAAAGATATTTGCCATAATTACGAAACGACAACCCTGTTTTGCTTTCGTCAACGTACATACCTCCCACATCCTGAGCATTTTCAAGAGCAAGCACATATGAACGGTGCTGATAGAGCTTAAGAAAAAAGCTGCCGTGTTTATTGATGAACGGGAAATGCGTCGCCACAATTACTGTTTTTGCCGTAATTTTTCCGCAATCCGTTATTGCGGTATTCCCACGCATTTCCTTTACAAAGGTATTTTCATAAATAGGCAGATCCTTTGCAATGACGGATAGGAATTTCAGCGGATGAAACTGTGCCTGTTCGGGGAACATCACTGCACCTGCAGTCTGGAATGGCAGCTGCAGTTTCTCACAAAACCTTGCAGAATAGCAGATTTTATCAAGTGCCGACATTTCTTGTTCCAACACTCCCCTGTCGCCAAGGGAATAGACATAATTGTCCTTCTTCTCGTAATCGCAGTCGACTTTTTCGCAAAGTTCTGTATACTTTGCAAAGGCAAATCGATTTGCTTCAAAATATTTTCGTGCAGTTTCAACTCCACCGCTTTTGATGAGTTTATGAAAAATCAGCCCGTGCTGATAAGTGATTTTCGCAGTTGTATGTCCAGTTGTGCCACTACAAATTCTATGCTTTTCCACGAGAATACAATCCACACCGTTCTGTTTTAGAAAATAAGCTGTCAGAATGCCTGCAACGCCTCCGCCAATAATCAGAACATCAGTTGAAGTATCTCCGTTCAGCTTCGGAAATGAAGGTAACTGCACTTCTTTCTGCCATATTGACTCCATAATTCCTCCTGTGTAAAACGCCGTCCGATTGAGTTCAGACGGCGTGTATTCTTAAAAATCCTGTAAGTCCGCAGCAGTTAGGTCATTTTCCACATTATCTCTTGCAAGGTCATTGTCAATGACCGCATAGACATCAGAAATCGGCTTTTCCTGCGAGAATGGCTTTGTGTGGTATACCTTTTGTGCAGGCGGTCTTGTACCAGCAATGATGGGGTTTGCGTGTGCCTTTCCGCGCTTTGCTTTTCCATGAATTTCAGGTACTGCAACTGCTGTATTCTTCTGCTGAGTGTGCGTCCAATCCGGACGGCTCATGCCTTGTTTTGCCATGTTCATCACCTCATGAATAGTATGTGAGACTTTCTTTAATTTATGTATACTTTACTGAAAAGAGCTTGCTTTATTATAACAAGCTATCTTTCTAAGCATATTATATTGCTCCTCGAGCAATATAGAACATTTTGATAATTAGAAGTTTTTTCTGATTCATATAACAGAAGAAAAGTATGCATCATTTATTACATTTATGAAAAACATGATAGCTAACTGTTGATATAATTCTAACACGGCTATTCTTCACTCTTTTATCACACCTTGATTTTTAGTAAATATTGATGTATAATAGAATAAAAAACATATATAAGAGGATGATAAGATTATGACCAAATCACTTAAATCTATGCTTCTGGCTGCTTGTATCTTAACTACATCAACACCTGGCTTAATGTCAACGCCTACTACATATGCATACACTCAGCTTATTGCATCACTTCAAGAAGTATCTATTTTTAAGGATACTCTTGCCATAGGCGAAAAGGCTCAATTAGAATTGACCTGGAGTAACGGTGCCCATCCTGAACTAATATATTCTTCAAGCGATGAAAGTGTTGCAACAGTTGATCAAGATGGTATTGTAACAGGTATAGCTAACGGTACTGCAACTATTACAGTTTCACGCTTAAATGGAAAAAACACTAAAACACTTGATATTTCCGTATCAAGTGATGTTGAGAAAAGCATTGTCTACAATACATCTGAACTAAATCTTGGCGATAAACTCCGTAAATACGATATCTTGCATTATGACAATAAAAGCAAAGGTGCTAATGCAAACGTTGTCAATACCAAGGGCAGCTATGATCTCGTTTTTATCAATGAAAAAGACTACGTACTGCCATTTGATGCTGAATATGTCGGTGACTGGGGTTCGTGTATGTATCTTGCTCCTGATATTGAAGGTATTACGTATCTTGACGGCAGAACGCTGAATGTAGATGATGTTATTGATAGAAATACACATCTTCTCTGTTATGATTACTATATTAAAAGTTCTGACAGTTCCAATAGAATGACATTCCCAGTATTTCTTCCGGAATATTACGGAAAATACATAGGTAATGGAGAAATAAGATTAAGTTCAATAGATCACGATTCAAAAACTATAGAATTGAAGTCTGTTCCTGTTGACTTACCTGCTTCAAAATTGTTGTATGTAGAAATTACAAGCAATCCATATGATACAGTAATTCACGGTTCTGACGAACTTGATCTAACGGGATTAAGAATTACAATTGGCGAAACTGATAGTAACGGCAACTCAATTTCACAGCTTGAAAACATCACAATTGATGAAGCAACAAAAACATATGATATTACCGTAGAGATAAAAGATGAGACTCCCGGAAGTGGTAATTGTCAGATAATAGTTACTAAGAAAAATGAAGAAATAAGTGATGCCGCTTCATTCGCTGTAAGCTATGGCGCACCTGTAGTCAAAGGCGATGTCAATTCTGACGGTGAACTTAATATTGCCGATGCTGTACTTTTACAGAAGTGGCTGCTTGCTTTTCCTGATACAAATCTCCCCGACTGGAACAGAGCTGATCTGTACCGTGATGGCAGACTTGATATATTTGATTTATGTTTAATGAAAAAAGAACTTATTTCTCAAAATCAGGAAATGTCAAAAAGCATTATTACTGGTATCAAAAACGGCATGACCCGAGACGAAGTATTTGCTGTGTTAGGCAAAAATTATACTGCCGAAGAAGAAAAAATTTCAGGAAAATACGCATATTATTATCCTGTGCAGTCCGGTGAAGTATTTGACACAGAACTGGAAGGTGAAATGTTCGTTGAATTTGATTTAGAAACCGAGCTGCTTGTCAATTACGGATATGCCCTCGGTCGTTTAGGCACAGTAAAAGATAGAATCTATCCTTACAGTGAGCAGCAACTCAAAGAAGCGTATGACAAGATATATGGTGTAATGATAGATTGGTACGGTAAAGCTACAAAAGGTAGCTTTTCAAGCCCCAAAGCTGAATATATATGGGAAACTGACAATGGTCAGATTTGGGCAATTTATGGGGTAAATCTCTGGAATGAATACGAAGTTCCTACATACGAAAAGGGTATAAATGAACTTGTTCTTTCCTGTTCTGTTGAGGGAAGATAATAATGTAAATAAGGCCTGCGGAAATGATTACTCCGCAGGCTTATTTAGTCCCGTCATTTTTTAGGGCATATTATACCACCTAAAAACATCCAGCCATAGTCTTAAAAACTCAAAATATAATATTTTCATTCTTTATAATCCCAAGAATTGATAATCCTTTCCGGAGTAATATTATCCCTAAGCAAATCCAATGCATGATTATGCTTGATTTCTCCCAGTGTCGAAGCACATAAATCAGCTAAAACTATGCAATCCTGTACATTGTCATAACATGAAATAACCGTTGCAAGTACACAACAATCTGTATTTACCCCATAGAATTATAACCTGTCAAACTTTTCATTCTTAAGGAATTCTTTAAATTCAGATGTAAATCCAGAATATGTTGTTTTATCAAAAACACGATGTACAAACGGTCTTATTTGCGAAATTATTTCAACATCATAAGTACCAACCATACACTCTTTCCAGTTACCTAACTTGTAACAAGCCGTTTCGAAAGTATTACGATATCTAGTTGCAACAATACGCTCAAAAGAACTATGTTCAATAAATTCAATAATCCTATTTGGAAGATGTTCTGTTCCCTGTTTAATAAAACCATTTTGCATATCTATAACAACCAGACACTTTTTTCATTTTTCAGACCTCAATCTTTTTGTGTATTATTCAACAAAATAATAATTATAGTATTTCTGTTTATCTTACATTATCCGCAAAATCAAATATTTAGTTCATATTGATTAAATAAAACTCATTTTAATGACATATCCATTTCCTCATCAAGCTCCCCTATTTCTTCGGCTGAACAAATCTCAACATATTCACCGATAACATTAAGAGCTTCCGAATAACTTCCGGAAATTGTAACTCTGCTCTGCATTTCTTTTGCCTGTTCTTTCAGTCCGTTTTCACGGAGCGTCCTGCTTGCCATACCAAGCAGATTGAAAATGTTTCCGTCCGCACCGATCAGCGGACACTTTGGCTTATCACTCATTATTATAAAATTCCTCCATCATTTCCCTCAGTTCGAGTTTTTCGCTGTCGATATAATCCTTTGCAAGCTGCTCTGCTTCATGGATATCATTTTCCAGAAGCTCATAGCCGACTGCTGCATAGATGATGTCGACAGCGTTTTTCTTTTCCTTGCTGTCATAAATCTCAATCATGAAGCCATCGCAGGCCACAGATTGACCGTCCCGATTTACTCGGAACGGTCTGCTCGGTGTGATCTTCACTTCAAAGCCCTTGTATTTCGTAGTTATCACCCCTATTCAAAAGTCATCTGGAAGTCATCGGTTTCTTCCATATCTTCTTCGATATCCTCATCT
>JAZSPM010000206.1:0-3451 GCA_045537455.1 Candidatus Ornithomonoglobus sp.
TCATTTATGAACAGCAGAGCAGCCGCTTGCCTTGATGATATCTATGACCGTCTGCAATGGGCAGGTGAAGAATATATACTTGAAGAACTTGAAGATGAACTGGGTGGTTTTAAAAAAGGCGGTACAGTTTTTTCCCGTGAAATTATGTACTGGACAGGCTATGTGTACCGATACTGGCACTATTATACCGGAGAATCAAGTAAGGAAATTTACAGTACAGCAGATGCCGTACTCATGAACGATTGCTGGCTTGGTTTCCATACACTTGACGTGGAAATGGCAATAGACAGACTGAAAGAAATAAAAAGTCTGTAAAATTCAGTTTCACATAAGATTTATGATCCCGATAACGCCGAGCATTGAAAGTCCCATGCTCGGCATTATAATACCCGGAAGGTCACAAAACCACTGCGGTTTTATCTTCCTTAAAGTGATCCCCACAAGTCAGTAACCACCACTTCAAGTGGTGGTTTGTCTTTAGCCCTATAAGGGCTATACTACAAGCTCGCCTAAAAGGTGGGCATCGCAAGCATTATTACCGGCTCCTCTAAAAGAGGTGCTTACATATGAGTATCCTCGATTTTGCTCTCCTCTGCTTGCTCTCTTATGTAATTTTTAATTGTTCCTTCATTGATATTGCCAATTGTCGTTACATAGTATCCTCTTGCCCAGAATGATCTGTTCCATTTACTTCCCATTTCTGGGTGTTTATCATATATCATCAGAGCTGACTTTCCCTTTAAGTACCCTACAAATTCTGATATACTTACTTCATACTTCTATTTTACATTTTTTCTAAACTGTAAATGCTGTTGCCGTGTGTTCATAACGCAAAGATATTGACATTATTGCACATTTGTGTTATACTATCTAAGTAGCTATTGCACATGTGCAATAATATGCAATAACGAGTAATGATAAAATAATGGAGGTGATGAGATGAATATCGGATTCAAAGAGGATCTGACTATTGAATTTAAGAGTGATAAAAATAAGTTGCCGGATTCTGACTTAGTTGATGCAGTTGTCGCTTTTGCAAATACTAACGGCGGAGATATCTACCTCGGTATTGAGGATGATGGTGAGATTACCGGACTTCATAAATCTCATCAAGATATCACACAGTTAGCGGCTTTTATTGCCAATAAGACAGTTCCTCCGATTGCAGTCCGTGCAGAAAAATCTGAGGATAAGCAGTATCTAAAGATTTCTGTTCCAAAAAGCAGAAGCATAGTTGCATCATCTTCTGGTAAGATTCAGCGCCGCCGCATCAAAGCAGATGGAACACCTGAAAATGTTCCTATGTATCCTCATGAGATAGCATCTCGTCTAAGCGATCTTAGTTTACTTGATTATTCCAGCTTATGCGTACCAGATGCTAAGTACAGCGACCTTGACCCTGTAGAAAGAGAACGCTTACGTAGTATTATTCGTATGAATCCTCAAGGTGAACAGAATCTATTGGAACTGGATGATGAAGAACTTGATAAGGATCTTCGTCTTGTTGCAGATAACAACGGGCAGCTTACTCCAACTTACTGTGGTATGCTTTTGATAGGCCGTGCAGATAGCCTTCGTAGGTGCGTACCTACGGCAGAGGCGGCATTTCAAGTGATGAACGGCACAAATGTAGTGTTGAACGAGTCATTTATTTTGCCGCTGTTGGCAGCATTTGAGAAGATGGAAACATATATGAATGCAAGAAATTCCGAAGCAGAGATTGAAGAAGGCCTGTTCCGAATTTCTGTGCCTGATTATAATAAAAGAGCTTTCCGTGAAGCATTGGTCAATGCGTTCAGCCACCGTGATTACACGATGATGGGACGAGTACGTGTCCAGATGGACAACGATGGCATGACTATCAGCAATCCTGGTGGATTCATTGAGGGGGTAACTATCGACAACCTTCTAACTGTTGAGCCTCACGGCAGAAATACAGCACTTGCGGATGCAATGAAACGTATCGGCTTGGCAGAACGTACAGGACGTGGCGTTGACCGAATATTTGAAGGATCGCTTCTCTATGGCAAACCACTTCCGGATTATTCAGAATCTACCGATGTAATGGTAAAACTATTTATTCCTAAAAGTTTACCCGATCCGAATTTCACAAAATTGATTTCAGAAGAACACAGGGCTACGGGCGAATCTCTTCCTATCAATTCATTACTTGTTCTGAATGCTTTAAAACGAAGCCGCAGAGCAACAGTAAATGAGCTTGCAGATTTTGCTCATATTACCGTAGAAAAGGCACGAATTACAGCTGAACGGCTTGTGGAATCAGGTATGCTTGAACCCTCAGGAAATGGAAAAGGTCGTTGTTATACTCTAAGTGCAAAGCTGTATCATGCTGATAACAACATAACAGGTTACATCAGGCAAAAGGGAATTGATAATGTCAGGTATCCCGAAATGGTGATGCAGTTTGCCAAAGAAAATGGCGGTACAATAACACGTGGAGATGTCATGGAATTGCTTCATCTCACCAAATCGCAAGCATATAATCTTTTGAAAAAAATGGTTGATGATGATAAATTAGATTCTAAAGGTACAACACGTAATGCGTATTATAGATTAAAGGAATAATATTAAAGAATGAATAAAAAAGCCTCCGCAGATGCAGAGAGCGATTGCATAAAATATAAAATTAATGGATAAATATACAGCTCCATTTTTGTACGCTATTTGTACGCTATTGTTAAGAAAAAGCACTAAAAAACAGAAAAAAGCGTTTTTCGTAAATTGCTTCAAAATTGCGTAATACAGGCAAAATCTCACAATTGCAAGAAGCAAGAAATCGTCTGTTTTGATTTTCAATTCCCGTACGGGTCACCACACCACATCCCCACAAATGCCTATATATAGGCGTTTGTGGGTTTTTACTTTTTACGAAAATTGCCGTTGTCCATTGTTTGTCCATTATTTTTAAATGTGCTATGTATCTCCCCGGTTTTTTCGATTTCGGGGAGTATTTTTTAAGCCATTTTTTCATCACTGAATATAGCGCCCAAGTTGAACACCCGCGGCCGCTGAAGTTGAACACTTGCGTCGCTGAAAATGAACAGTCTCGTCGGCGTAGTTGTACATTGACATAATCCAGCTAATATGCTACAATAAATATGCTTTACTCACAGGGAGGATAGGGCAACGCTGAGGAGCGACCTGAGCGTCCTGTGAAGTTTGCAAGTAATGGGCGATGTCAGCGGTATGCGGCATCGCCTTTTGCATTACTTGGAAACATAAGCGCTAAACCTCGGGTTCGGGCAGAGCCCGATGAGCCGAAGACTCCTTATGCTTCATCCTGGTCTACACCAAATATTTTACGCATTGACTCTTCACATTCGATTACAATACGATATGAATCATGAACAATACGGTCACATATTGCATCCGCAATGATCGATGAGCCTATCTTGTCACGCCAACCTGGTACATCAAATTGAGAACAGAA
>JAZSPM010000173.1:0-2135 GCA_045537455.1 Candidatus Ornithomonoglobus sp.
TATTGCAAAGTCCCTGTTGAGCATAAAATAACGCTTGGCGGAATTACGGATTTGCTTTATGAGTTCAAAAACAGCAGAGATACAAAGCTGATACCCGATATGACAGGCTTTTCAAAGAAGCTGTATTCTACATATCTTTCATATCTTGAGCCTGACAATTTTTCGTATAAGCTGAAAATGAACTGTGATGACCGGGGAAGCTTTACGGAAATTCTCCGCAGTGCAAATGCAGGTCAGTTCAGCGTGAATATTTCAAAGCCGGGAATAACAAAAGGGCAACACTGGCATCATACAAAGAATGAAAAATTTGTTGTGGTAAAAGGACACGGACTTATTCAATTAAGAAAAATCGGCTCAGATGAGGTTGTTAATTATGAAGTAAACGGCGATGAAATCACAGTCGTTGATATGATTCCGGGATACACTCATAATATAATCAATCTTTCGGATACCGAGGATTTGGTAACGTTCATGTGGTGTAATGAGTGCTTTGACCCCGAAAAGCCTGATACATTTTTTGAGGAGGTATAAAAATGTCAAAATTAAAATTGATGACAATAATCGGTACAAGACCTGAGATTATAAGACTTAGTGCGTGCATAAAGGCGTGCGACAAATACTTTGACCAGATTCTTGTACATACAGGACAAAACTACGACTATACGCTAAATCAAGTGTTCTTTGATGATTTAGGCTTGAGAGCACCTGACTACTACCTTGATGCTGTTGGTGCAGACCTTGGCGAGACGATGGGTAATATCATAGCAAAATCATATCAGCTTATGGTACAGGAAAAGCCTGACGCTGTATTTGTTTTGGGAGACACAAACTCATGTCTTTCGGTAATCGGAGCAAAAAGACTGCATATTCCTATCTTCCACATGGAAGCAGGAAACCGTTGCTTTGACGAATGTCTGCCGGAGGAAACAAACAGAAGAATTGTTGATATAATTTCAGACGTTAATATGTGCTATAGCGAGCATGCAAGACGATATTTGAATGCTTCGAGTGTAGCAAAGGAGAGGACATACGTTGTAGGCTCACCTATGGCTGAGGTTTTGCATGATAATTTAGAGCAGATAAAGGCAAGCAAGATTCTTGACAAGTTAGGTCTTGAAAAGGGTAAATATATTCTTCTTTCGGCACACCGTGAGGAGAATATCGACACCGAAGAAAACTTCTTTAACCTGATGAACGCAGTAAATGCTATGGCAGAAAAGTACGATATGCCGATAATGTATTCATGCCACCCAAGAAGTAAAAAGTTTATTGAGCAAAGAGGCTTCAAGTTTGATGAAAGAGTAATTCAGCACGCACCGATTGGCTTCCATGATTATAATAACTTGCAGATGAACGCATTTGCGGTTGTATCAGACAGTGGAACACTTCCTGAGGAAAGCAGCTTCTTCCTTTCAATCGGGAATCCTATTCCGGCTGTATGCATAAGAACAAGTACAGAAAGACCTGAAGCACTTGACAAGGGTAATTTCATCTTGGCAGGAATAACGACCGATCAGGTACTGCAGGCGGTTGACGTTGCAGTTGAAATGAACAATAACGGAGATTTGGGAATACCTGTTCCGAATTACGTTGATGAAAATGTTTCAACAAAGGTTGTAAAGCTTATTCAGAGCTATACCGGAGTTGTAAACAAGATGGTTTGGAGAAAAAATTGAAGGGTGTTATAAAAGTTTCATAAAAATCATGACAGTGCGGATAAAAGCCGTCGTGGTCTCCCTTTATATATCTGTAAAAGCATTGTGCCTCCATATCAATACTTTGTTCAACCGAAAGACGAGGACATATATTCATGATTTTTCTCTCCTTAAATATCAGCTTTATTCAAGCTTATCACAATAGTAGAATTATTATATCATAATAAATGTCGATATGCAATAGCATTAAGTAGGAAAAATGCCTATATCAGACAATAATTAGGGCGGATGTTATCATCCGCCCATACGATTTCTAATAAATTATAAATAAAATTACCCTATTATAGGATACAACTGAATTGTGTTTCCGCCGTCAACTACAAGCTCAGCACCTGTGGTGTTTCTTGCGTGAGCGGCAAAATACCATACTGCGTCCGCAATGTCCTCGCCTACGGCAACGTCACCGATTGGTGTGTAGCG
>JAZSPM010000212.1:0-3441 GCA_045537455.1 Candidatus Ornithomonoglobus sp.
TCAATAAGATTGGTACGATAACACTTTGATATACTGCCTGCTTCCGATGATATATTCATAATCAACGCTGTCATTTCACTCTTTTTAAGCAATGGATAAAAGGCTTTTATAACTCGCATTGCTCCTACTGCTGTAATATCAACTGTTTGAGCGATATAATCAAGATTTGCGTCAAAAAATCCCTTATCGCAGTCAGGAGATACTGAAACTGCGTTATTTATCAACAAATCAAGGTTTGATAGCTTTTTTGAAAGCTCCTCCGCTGCTGCCTGTACTGACTCCGTACTTCCTATATCCATAGTAAGTATCGTCAGATTATTTCCGTACTTTATTTTTAATTCTTCAAGTTCTGCACAGGGCTTTCTTACTGTTGCCACTACGTTATCCCCTGCTTCAAGATAGCGGAGAACCATATTAAAGCCAAGCCCTACCGCTTTTCCTGCTCCTGTAATCATTACATTCTGCGACATATTTTACCTCCGGATTGTTATTTACTATTCAGAATCCTGTCATACTTTTCGTAATCAGGATAAATTTTATTAAGATCACGATGAAAATCAGCAGAATGATTCTGATGAACATAGTGCATATACTCGTGATAGAATACGCTGTATATACATTCAATCGGATAATCCATAAGCCGCAGATTAATTGAAAATCTTCCGGATTTCACATTACAACTGCCCCACCGTGATTTCATAAGCTTGACCGTGATAAAAGATAACGGCACATTATATCCCGCTTCAATAAATCGCTTATGCACTTCAATATTAATGTCAATGAAAATATTTCTGCATTGATCGAATTTCCAATTCCAGATTATATCACGAATAAGCTGATTATCCTTTGGAGTAAGGGTGTATACAACAACTTTCTTACCGTCAAACTGTACCCGTTCAGGACAATCATCAATAATTTCTACTGGCAATTTCTCTCCAAGATACATTGTACTTGTTATATCATCATCAACTTTTTCTTGATTTTTCTTTATCTTCTCGATTATTGATATAAATTTATCCTTGTCCTGTTCAAGCAGTTCCAATATGTACTTTTCATGAACTGTTTTGTTTGCGGATATATACACAACTCCGTCAGACTTTACCATGATATTTATGTTTTTAACCGACTTTCTTTCAATAACGTAACTTATTTCTTTTCCATTAAGATTTATAGTTTTCATCAATTTTCTCTTTTCTTTTAATATCCAAGCTCTATTTAGATAGGCAATGATTTATTTCATCTATCGCAGCTACATCAAATATATCACATCTGCTTTTTTATTGCAAGATTTCATCCCATCTTTGCCACCAAAAAAAAGCGAAACCCCAAGAAAATACGTCACTTGGGGCATGTTTTTTAATAATTACGATGTAGGTACATTATAATATCTTTACTGATGATTTCAATTTTCGTAGGTCTCCACTTGAAAATAACTTCATTTCAAACGGCATTTCAAATGCGTTAAACAATAATTTCAGGTCATCGATATTTGAGTTTGTCATACGGTAATAGTCATACGGAAGAGCATCGACTTTCCAATCTGATAGTATTTGAACCAGCTTTTCGCCGGTAATTCCGTATGACCAATTCAGTTCTGAATCGTCAGGCTGTGGCAGACATTTTTTGATTTTGTGCTGCATGATTCTTATCATTGTCAACGCCATAAAGCACACAATTAAATGAGCCTTAATATGTTCCGGTGTTTGCAGATAAATCGGTCGTGTTTCAAGTGTTCCTTTCATTTCACGGAACTGATCTTCTATTCGTGTAAGCCCATGATATCTATCTATTATTTCAGTGTCGTGCATATCTATTTCAGAGGTTACGATTTGATAGTATACCATTAATTCATTAAATTCTGTGAGTTTTTCCTCATCAATCATTGAGATCAGTTTAGAACCATCCAGCACTTCACCTGATTCCTTATCAACAACTTCTTTTCTTAAAAATTTTCTGAGGCTGCTGCTTTGTGCTGCGGTAATTCTAAAGCTATGAGGATTTGTTTTTAATTTCTCAATGAACTCTATGAAGTTTTTGTTTTCAGCTCGCTCACGCTCATAAAATTTACGGCTCCAGTACACAATTACTTTCTCTTTAAGCTTTCTTTTCTTGCCATTTTCGTCAGTTACAACACGCTCGACAATTCTTGATTTGTACTTGAAATTTTCACTTTCTACAATGTAACCTTCTTGGTCTAAAATCCATTCACGTTCTTTCTTTTTGCTCTTTTTAATACTCTTTGAAACGATATATCCATCCTGCTGATCTAAAACGTGACAAGTGTTCGGACCGCTGTACATTCCTCGATCCGCAATCAGAATAAAGCGGTTTAAGCCCAGCGTATCTACTGTGTTTTTCATTGCATCCCGAAGAGTGAGATGATCTAAAGTGTTGCCTGGGAACATTTTGATTGAAATTGGAATACCATTATCATCAAGGAACAATCCTACTTGCACAATAGGCTGCTTTCTATTTTCTTTGCTAACGCCTTTCTTACGCAGTCCTTTTTCAATGACTTTGCCATCAGCATCTAAAACATCTTCATCGGGCTGTTCATTTTCAAAAAAGAAGTTGGTGACATCATAAAAAACGTTTTTCACATTTCTTCCGATAGTGTTTGAGATGTTTGTATTGATTCTTTGAAAAATCTGCCGCTTATTATTGTAAATCACATCCAGCGCATCATACACATTATCCTCGTTACTGCTTTTTACAAGAGGTCGATAATAATTGTTATTTTGATGCATTGTAGCAAGTTTTGATGCCGGGTCTAATATGCGTCCAAAAGTCAGCAAACGTACTATTCCTTGCAAATCGTATTCGATCTTAGAAGAGAATTTTATGCTTGCAAACAATTCATTCAATCCAAGTGCTGCAAAAACATTATCCAGTATACATGGTGCAAGATATTTAGGAGTACCGATGCAGGATTCATCTCCCATTGTAAACGGAATTTTGACTGTTTTTCTTTCTGCTTGTGTATATGGGAGCAATTCTTCAATTATCGGAGTGCCATCTTTAAACGACTGTTTTAATCTCTTCACATAGTAAGGCTTTTTGTCATCATACTTGCTTAATTTCCCGAGCGTACAAATTACTTTTTTACTTGGTAATGACTTCCCATCTGGATTTTTGATGCGTCTACTTTGAACCAGTCGGATATATTCAACTCCTTTATTCTTTACCACTTCAATATACATACAATTCGCTCCATTTACAACTTATTTACCGTACCTACAATACCTACATAATAATTATATCATAAACGAGCAAAAAAGTCAAGTAAAATCCCGAAATTTCCAGACCCTACGCATGAAAAAATCCCCTTTTTCAAGTTGCGAGTCTTGTAACCAGATTGTAACCATTTAAAGAGACATAACATAATCAAGGTGTTTAGCAGGGTCAAGTGAAATTATGAACATCTTCTTGCGTATAGATAGA
>JAZSPM010000023.1:0-21028 GCA_045537455.1 Candidatus Ornithomonoglobus sp.
CTTATATTTTCTATACTGCAATTCTTTGAAAGCTTGTATTCAACGCCCTCAATCACTGCTTTTTCATCCGAAAGCTGTGTCAGATTACCCTCAGCAATTTCCTTAGACTGATAAAGAATAAGGAAATCCCCGTTTTGGGCATATCCTAAAACGGCATTTTCTTTAAGACTCTTTAATGCTTTCTTTTCTCCGTCCAAATAGAATAAATATGAATATTCATCGCCTTCAAAATCAGCAGTCACAAAAGAACCGTCATCAAAATATATATTTCCGCTCTTTATATTGATCTTTGAAATTTTCTTGTATTCAAGACTCTCTATAAATACAACCTCATATTTGTGATCGCCGTCGTTATCAATAACTCTTACATTTCCATAAGCAGGTTTTAAATCAGATGCTTTATAATCAGGCCTTGCTTTACCGTTATAAATAAGGTCAAATCCAGTATCAAGCCTTACATATTCCGTTTTACTACCAACACTGTATTCGATTTTATCAAGCGAAGCTGACAAAATATCCTCGGCATAAAACTCACATGATTTATTCTTTCTTTCATTTGGCTTTATTGAAACAATTCTTTCTTCTTCCGATGAAACATACGCATCAACATACTGACCAATATAAGACTCCGACGAAGGGTTCATATATGTTACTCCGTCTATTTCAACAGCATGACGGTTAAAGCCTTTACTGTCTGTAAGTGCAGTATATCCGTCCTTTGTAATAATACCGCTAACCTTTTCAATGCCAAAAAGAACATCCAGAAGTGTGTCTCCACGTTTATAAGAAGCATTTATTGAATTAACGTTGTCTGCTTCAAGAACCTCACACTCCATCACATTCATAAGCAGCTGTGCAAGCTGTTCTTTTGTAACATGATCCGAGCCGTTTAAGCCTATTGAAATATCTTCATCAATCGCTACTGATATATAACCGCTTGCATACCCGCCCGAAAGCTCTGCTACAGGCGCTAATCCAAGAATTGATACTAATATTTTAAGTGTTTCGTTGTATGTAAGATATTGCTTTGGTCGAAACTGTAAATCCTGAAAACCAATCATATAGCCGTTTGCATTCACAAAATCAATATAAACGGCATATTCATTATCGGACTTTACATCATAAAACGGTGTGCTTACAGATATCGGAGCCTTTGTATCAACCTCTGCACCGCCGTACATTTTGTATAAAATTTTAGCCATTTCTTCTCTTGTTACATAATTTTTCGGATTAAAATTATTAAACATATCGACCTCCATAACACCAAGGTCTACAAGAAAATCTATGCTATTTTTATATTCACTGTCATCACAGTCAAGCACTCTTACCGTTTCATCAATTTCATCAACATATGTAAATTTTACAGCGTCGCATCGACAAGCTGAATTGCCTTTTACCCAATACTTGAAATACTTTTCATCCTCGGCTCTGAAAGTAAAATCGCCTAAATCATACCATCCGACTTCTTTTAATTCAAGCTTTGCCAAATCAAACTCCGTTGTACCCTTTGAATGTACAACCGTACCATAACAGCCATCATAAATATTATTGGCATATGGAATATAAATTGATACTTTGTACACACCGTCTGAAAGCTCCGGAGTATATGTTGCACCCTTACCTAATCTGTGAGTATTTCCGATTCCGCCTGTTCCGGGATTCATCGTTGCAATTTCTTTATATCCATTGCCGTCATTATCAATAATAATTTCTTCAGCGTATACACTGCCGCAAAGCATCATACTGATGCCGGTTGCAAAAATCATTGTCAATATATTAATTAAAAGTTTTTTCATTGCCTTACTCCCTTCTGTTTTTTAATCGGTTATCTGTTTTTTAAGGTTTCATATATCACCTTTGCTGCCATAGCCCTTGTTGTTTCTCCATTCGGATTATATTCATTTTCTGAAACACCATTGATAATTCCTGCAAGCTGTAGCTTTGAAATAGCCTCAACAGCATATTCATTTATATTAACCGCATCAATAAAGTTAATCTCATATCTGTCTGATGGAAGTTCTATGTTTAACAGCTTTACCGTTCTATAAAGAATCGTCGCCATATCCTGTCTTGTAAGCTGTCCTCCTACTCCAAACCTGTTTTCAGACACACCGTTTATTATACCGTTTGATGCGGCTATATTTACATAGTTATATGCCCAATGGTCTGATGGAACATCCGAATACGCAATATCGTTATCAGCAGGCTTTATTTCAAATGCAAGAACTATCATTTTAACAAATGCTTCTCTTGTAAGAAGACCATTTCCTCTGAAAGTAGCATCTCCGTATCCGTCTACTACGCCTTTTTCAAATAATGCTTCTATACTTTTTTTTGCCCATTCAACCTCAGCAAGGTCTGTAAAACCATATTGCATTGAATCAGGATTATGAGTTACATCATCTGTTTTTACTTTGTTCACAGTAGCAATGTTCATAACAGTGCTACCGCCGCCTCCGCCACCAGAACTGCCACCAGGGCTTTGATTTTTACCATAGGATTTAGCATAGTCAACAGCTTTATTAAATTCTTTAACAAAATCACTTATCTTATTATAATAAGACGTTTCCTTAACTTTTTTTGCAGCAATTTTTTGTTTGTCTGATGAAAGATTATTATATTTTGTCAAATCTATTTCAAGCAGTTCTTCGTTATCTGTAAATATCTCTTCAAGTCCGCCCCACGAAGCCTCATTTATTGATTGCAGTGCAACAACCTTATCAAATGCTGTCTTTACTTTTTCTCCGCTTTCAAGAGGAACATAATTCTTAAATAAATTGTCTATCTTTCCTTTTTCATCAATCTCTTCATATACCGCTGTATCAACACCAAACACAGCTTTATATTCGTTTATCAATTCACCATAATTATCGAGTTGGTTAACAGCCTCAATTGCTACCGTCTCTTTAAATAATGCATTTACTTCATCTGTTGTCGAAAAAGTGGCTTTTGATAATTTTTCATTTACTGTATCTTTATCAATTTCTTTATAATGCTTAATATCATTTTCATCAAGATTTAATTCTCTGTAATATGTCAGAACAATATTTTCAACTTCTGTTGTTGTTTCACAGCCATTCAAATCATCAATAGCTTTTTGGATAGTAAACGAATTTATATTATAAAAGCTGTCCTCAGCCTTTATTTTAGCCGTTTCTGAATTTGCAATAATAGAATAACTTCCGCCAGGCCATTCATCGGGAATATCTATCGTTATTGTATTTATTCCATCATCACTCATTTTTACAGTCTTAAAATATACAGGCTTTCCGTTTTTGTCAAGTACTGTGAAAGCAATTTCTTCACCCTCAGTAAAGTTCTGTGACTGCGAAGTAATTTCAAGCTTTTGATTTTCATATTTTACTTCACTTATTGCAAACTGTGATACTGTGTCTGACGTACCGTAAGGCTTAAAATTCGCAATATCCCTTAAAATAACTGCTGACGATGTTTCTTTCTCTGCTCCATCAAGCTCAACCGAAAAAGCCCCGTCTGCTACAGGTGAAGATGAGCTGTTTTGTATAACTCCGTTCTCGTCAAAACTGTATGCAAAAATATATGCATCAGTTTCGCCCTCTATATATGTTTCATATACGATTTTGTCAGCCTCCTGTTTGAATAAAACAGGCATTTTTACGGTCTTTTCAGTTTTAAAATTAAATATTGTCTCATCCAAGGTATAACCGTCAAAGCTTGTTATGTCATTTAGCGTGATTGAATACTCCGTGTTATTTTCAAGCTTATGTACAAGTATATAATTAAGATTGTCATTTGACACAAGCTCCGCTGTAATTTCATTTGTGCCGTCATTTAATACACACGGCACAACACTGCTGTTCATAGGCTTTGAGAATTTTACTCTTACAGCCTTATCGTAGCTGATTTCTGCAGTTGGATTTGAAGTATCTTCAACCGGTGTAAACCTTACATAGCTTGTTCTTGAATAACTGTTTGCACCGTTTTTTGCAACAAGCTTAACATAATTTTCATTCCCTGCACTGAATTTGAATGTCCCAAAATCATGCCAGTAGCTTTTTTCGAGAGTTCTGTCAATAGGGACTGTAATTGTTTCTGTAGCATTTTCATGCTTTATTTCAAATGTAGCTTCTGTATGTTTATCGCTTGAATGATATAGAATATATACTGATACATTATAATTGTAATCGCAAAGAACAGGAATGTATGTTGCAGCTGTACCACCCGTTGAATATTTCGTCTGTGAATTGTTATAACCCTTTACACTACTATATGCCCATGCACCTGTTTCCTTATATTGATGTACACTGTCTTTTATATAAGGATGTATATCTACTTTAGACGGAGCCTGAGTTATAAATGCAACTGATTTTTTCAGTACATTCCTGTCTTCGTCCTTCACTCCATCAAGCTTTACATAATATTTATTTCCCTTATCCAAAACCTGATTCGGAGTAATTATAATGCTGCCATTATAACTAACAAAAGCTTCACATTCCTCACCGCTGTATGAATACAGCTTAACTGTATCCTCTGATACATCAGTTAATGCCAAATCCGAATTAAGTACAATATCCGAATCAACCGCAACATCTGTATAAGCATCCATCATAATATCCGCTTCACTGAACGCTGCAACTGTAGTAAAGCTATGGTTTACATTCCCTGCAGTATCTCGCAAAACATATTCCGTATCCGCCTCAAGCTTTCTGTCAGGAACAATAATTACGCTGTTTTGCTTTTCTTCCAAAACATTCATTTTGATTAACTGCGTTCCTGATGATAAAACAAACTCATTATCCGCAAACATATCTTCTGTGGATGTTACCTCTATCATTCCGTCTGTTCCGATATATGGGCTTATTTTTATTTCCGAAGCCGCAATAGTTGTTATATTGGCAGATGTTATAAACATTGCTGTAATCAGCGCTGCACTTAAAAATCTCTTCATAACTTACCTCCAATTTTTATTGTTGGGGTGCTGATACGCACCCCTTTTGTTTCTATTAAATTTCAGCAATAAAGGCTTGTTTTTCTTTAAGCTTTATTTTTAACTTACCGTCAATCAGGCTTACTATATTTTTTTCATTGCCAATTCCTTCGGTATCAAAAGCAAATATACTAAGTAGCTGATTATTTTCAAGCCCATATGCCCTGCTCATATCTATTTCGTATTCACCTTCATTAAATCCATACAGTAAATAACTCTGCTTTTCTCTATAAACTGCAGGAACAGCAATATAGTCTTCCGATTGAATAAGAATACCGTTTTTCTCGATATTTCCGTTAAGGAAAGTCACAACGCCGTCATTGAAATGCACTTCTATATTATCCTTAGTTACTACTGCTGATTTTCTTTCAAGCGTATTTAAGTATTTATAACGCACTTCATTTTCGCAAAAGCCTTCAAAGAAATTTTCTTTCCATGTGACCGCATCTAAGCAAATTCCTTCTATATTAAAGCCTGAGCCAAACAACTTATTCATTTGATCACTTATGCCCTCTTTGAATCTTTTTGAGCTCATAATACCACATATAAGGCTTGCAGGTCTTGCAATGTAATCCTCCAAATTCTGTGAAAAATGATATGTAAGAGGCATTAACCCTACAAGCTGTTCCACTTTTTCACTCCAGTCGGGTGTTTCGTAATACAAAAATTCAGTAGTTACATCAACACCCAAATCACGCCAATAACGAACAACCTTATTTCGGGTTTCCTGAACTTCTTCAAGAGTAAATCCATGACCTACATCTGCTTCTGCGTGCATTGCATCAATATGTATTGTACCCGCTTTCTGAATCGGAAGAAATTCACAGAAATTGTCAATTTTCTTTTTCAAAAAGCCTTTATCCCATTCTTGCTTATAGCTTACTATATATGCCTGCTGATTTGCCCAGAATCCGCCTTTTAATATGCTTCCGTCTGCATTTTTAGATAACAAATCATTCTCTACGTATTCATCCCATAAAGGGCTGTCTGTATATGCATCCTGAATATTAATATGCAAACTTACTGTTGTGTTATATTTATATCCCTCATTCATTATCCATAACAAGCTATCATATGCTGTTGCATCCTGCTCTCTTTTTAAAGCTTCATTAACACCGTTCCAAGCCGGATATTTACTGTCATGACCGTAAAACTGCCATCCCACAAGATATACAATTTTAGGCATACCTTTTGTCATCTTGTCAATTAATATTATCTTTTCTAAGGCCTGTTCAAAATTCATAACCACATCTGTACCGTCCAATGTTTCATTGACACTTGCAAGATACAGCTTATATGTTAAGGCTTTAGTATAATCATGAATATACGGTCTTTCCGGTTTTAATGTTTGCTTCCAGTCATATTTTTCTCCCGAAATATTTTTCCAATCTGTATTTGTCATATTATCTGCCTCTCATACTTCTCCAAGAAATAAATTTGTCTATTGTCAATTACTCCTCAAGTAAATACATATACTCTGCATTGTATTCTTCTCTGTAGAACTTATTGAATTCCTCCATAACTTCATCTGTGAGTCCGTAATTTTCTGCATATTCAAGAAGCTTATTATAATTTGCCTCAAATTCCTGATCGTTTGCTGATGCAAAAACCTTTAATAATGTTGACTCAAAGCCGTTTCTTGCAGCCCAGAAATTAGCCGCACCCTCAATAACTCCTATAACTGCATTTTCATAAATGTTCGGTGCAAGTCCGAGCAATTCATTATTCTTCTTATAAACAGCCGCATTAAATGCATTTCCCCATTTATTATTTTTATCATAATACAAATTCGGATGATATTTTGTTGCCGATACTGCCGGAACACTTGGCCAACCATATAAATATTTTCTTCTTACATCATCTATTTTTGCACCGGTTGTATAAGCAGAATCAAGCTCTTCATTTATAAATTTAAGATTACCGTTTTCATCCTCCTCATATAATCCAGCTGAAGCAGGACCCCAGTATGTAAGCTTCTGTCCCGGATCACTTGCCGCAAATTCAAGCATTTTTACACACTGAATAATATCATTTTCGTCAAGATCCTGCTTAAAGAATGAATATCTGCTGAGCGTTGCCTCTGCATTTCCGAATACCGGATACTTATCTTCATTAAACGGATATCTTACATACACTTTTCTATATGCGTGTTCATCTGACTTAGGTTTGGAGTTTGTAGGTAATCCAACTATATACTTACCTGTGTTGTTCTTTTCAGAAAACTGTGCTGTAGTATCAATTAATGCTTCCTGAGATGCTACTCCGTCCTGTATCAGCTTTGCATATGTTCTCAATACCTCCTTAAACCACGGTTCTTTAAATGTGTATTTAATTGTTTTAGTTTCCTTATCCCAGTATGAGAAATAGTTTGCGTTATATCCCATTATAGGGGCAAACTGTGTAAGCAGCGGCCAGTTATCTGTTCCTGAATGAGTATAGAATGCATATGTATTGATTTCACCGTTCTTTTGAATTATGTCCTTAATCTTATAAAGCATTTCAATAAACTGTTCAGGTGAATCTATAGGCACGTCAAAAATTTCCTCTTCAGTAAATTTACCGTTCTTTTCAAATATCGCCTTAAGTTCGTCATTAGTATGAGCCTCCGGATAAATTTCCTTTAAAATGTCCTCTCTTATATAGAAGGATCCGTGTGGCGTGCCTCCTAAGCCTGCAATTTTATCAATCTGCTCATCTGTTAAATCATAAGAATGATCAAGCTTTGTCATTTTTCTTACTGCCTGATTAGTTGCTGATAATGATACTGAGTATACTCCGCCGTATTCCTCCATCTGACGCTTCCATTCTGCACCGTATATCTGTGAGTCAGGGCCAAACATCTTATATACCGTCGGGGCATATTGCTGAACCAATTCATCAAGTCTCCAAAGCACGCCTTTTTCAACAAGTCCCTTTAAATCAGGAATTGAAGTTGCCATATCAGGATACTCATTTGAAGCAATTATTTTGGCAATTCTTGCATCAAAGCTGCTTCCTGCATTATCAAAGGATAAATCCTTATCAAACTCTACACCTGTTACTCTTGCAAATTCCTTACCAACCAAATCCATTTCCGAAACCTTTCCTGTTTCGCCGTCATTTGTAGAACTCGCTCTAACCCAAACCGTCAGCTTCAGCTTATTACCTGTCCAGTCAGGGATTTGCTCTGAATTATTGTACTGATTAAAATTAATAGTCGGCTCTGTATTAACCGCTACACTTTCTGTTTTTTCTTCCTTTTTGCATGAAGCTAAAACACTAAATGTCATAGCCACTGCTAATACTCCTGCAATTTTTCTGAAATTTTTCATTTTTATCTTCCTTTCTTTTAAATAATATACACCTTAACCTATCATAAACGCACCTATACGTATGTAATAGCCTTCTGATTTTTCATCCTTTTTCATAGGATTTCTTACAGTTACCGAATGGACTTTATCCTCCAGACTGTCGGTAAAAACAGTCGCACAAGCTCTGTTAAAACGAAGAGCATATTCATCCCAGGTAGAAAACTCTTTCCACTCTCCGTTATCAATACAGTATTCCAGAATACCCGAATCCTTTTCTATGGTATAGTAAATTCCAAGAATACTTCCTTTAAAGTTAAACGATATTTCCTCTCCCTTATTATACGAATATATATAATCGGGAAGCCGTCCGTACATATCGTTATATGATTTATGCCATTGTTCATTGGCAAGCTCCGTTCCCGGAACTAATCTCGGATTTTCAATTTCCCTTTCAAACAGATAATTCGTTCTTGTGATATTTTTAAAATCTGCCTTTTCAAGCTCATCAAGAATTATGTATCCGTAGGAATCATAACCTTCCTTTGTGGGATGAACGCCATCTGCAAGGAACTCTGCAAACTCTCGGTTTTCACTTACTGCCTTTTCATTCAGACTAACGCCAAGATTTATCTGATGTATTCCGTAATATTCCGAAAGCTTCATATGGGTTGCGACAGTGTTTGGAGTTTTACCTTTCAGATATTCATTCATCATTCCCGAAGTTGCCGTATATAAAAGAACTATATTGCATTTTTCATTATACTTTTTTATTCTTCGTATCATGTTTTCAATGCATATTCCGCTTAATTTGTTACCACCGTCATTTACGGCAAATTCTATAAAAATCATATCGGGGTTATATTTCAGTACATCTCTTTCCAATCTGAAAAGACCTAGCATTGAATCCGTTCCTCCCACTCCTGCATTCACAAAATCAAATTCAGTTTGGGAGTATTTTTGAGGAAGCTCTGTTTTTAAAACATCCAGAAAGCAATGACCTGATGTTCCCTCTGTTATAGAACCGCCGATAAATGCCATTGTATATTTTTCTTTTAATAGTTCACTAAATCTCATAAATGCCTCCGTTCAATATTAACCCTTAACCGCACCAAGCATCATACCCTTTACAAAGTATTTAGATAAGAACGGATAAATTGCAATAATCGGTGCAGTAGTCAAAATAACCTGTGCCGCTGTAATTGAATCAGATGTTATCTCCGGTACTTCTCCTACATCCTGACCTGCTAACGCAGCCTCCTGCATCAGCTTTGCAATACGCTCCGCTTCTTTTACAACCTGCATCATTTTATATTGCAGTGTGTGAAGCTTCGGAGAGGTTGTATAGTAAAGAGTAGTTGTCCAGTCATTCCACGCTCCGACAATAAGCCATAAAGCTACAGTTGCAATAACAGGCTTTGACAAAGGAAGAGCTATCTTGAACACGATATATAAATCGTTAGCTCCGTCAAGATATGCTGATTCGTACAGCGAATCAGGAATTGTTGATTCCATATATGTCCTCATAATAGTCGCATTATAGAAGCTGAAAAGTACCGGAAGTATATATACCCAAAACGTATTAAGTAATCCAAGATCCGAATACAAAACATATGTAGGAATCATACCGGCACCAAAATACATCGAAACCACAAAAAACATCATTATAGCTTTTTTAAACGGGTAATTCTTTTTTGAAAGAGCATATGCAGTAAAAAACTGAACTATAAGCGCTGTTAATGTGTGAACTATTACTCGTATAACCGACAGCTTAGCTGCATCAAAAAATGTGTCCTCAGATAATATAGTTATGAAATTCTCCAAAGTCCAGATTCTTGGCAAAAACATTATTCCGCCCTTAGCCGTATCTGTTCCCTGATTAAATGCTTTTGCAAGTGTATTTACATACGGAAACAACATTACAAAAGCTATAATAGCTAATATTAAATAATTAAATACTTTAAATACTTTATATCTCTTTGATTCTTTCATTTTAATGTTACACTCCTTTTATGCTTTATCAGAACAAGCCTGCTCCGGTTATTTTCTTTGAAATTGAGTTTGAAATAGTAGTCATAACAAAACCAATCACACTAGTGAATAATCCAAAAGCTGTGGTTAATGAATACTGTCCGCCCTCAATACCGTATTTATAGTTATATGTAGATGTTGTTTCAAATTCAATAAACGGATTCTGCAAGCCGTACACAAGCTCAAAGTTACTACCCAACAAGCGTCCTAACTGAAGCACGAGCATAATTGCAATAGTCGGTCTTATTGAAGGTAAGGTTATATGATATATCTGTCTGAATCTTCCGCCGCCGTCAATCATTACTGCTTCATACAAAGATTCATCTACGCCTGCAATCGCAGACAGGTATACTATCGTACTCCATCCAAGTCCCTGCCATACTGACAAAAACACAATACTCGGCACAAAAAATTCCTGTTTTGACAAGAACAGTTCTCTTTCCAGACCAAACAATGATGATAAAATATCATTTATAGGTCCGTATTTTGCCATTATTGTCGAATACATACCTATAATTGCAATCCATGATAAAAAGTGAGGTAAATAAGACAGTGTCTGAACAACCTTCTTATACGCCATGCATTTTACTTCATTAATCATCAATGCAAATATTATTGTAAGCGGAAATCCTGCAAACAAATTCAGGATACTTACATAGAGAGTATTGAATATAGCCTCTACCATTCCTTCACTCTCAAAAATCGTCCTGAAATTCTCAAGTCCTACCCACGGACTGGCATCGGGATTGTATATATTATATTCCGTGAATGCCATCAACAACTTAGGCATAGGCATATAATGAAAAACTATTATAGATACTATAGCCGGCAGCAGCATAAAATAAACATATTTATTATACTTTACATCCCTCCACAATTTTGCATATTTTTCATGCTTTTCTTTTTTTAACTTAATATTTCGTTCCATTTTTAATCCTTCCCTTCCTTGTAATTAGTTAATTTAATTACGAAATATTTTTGTTAAATGACGCATTTTACAGCATCATCATTTTATAATTAAATTATAACATTGCATATATGTATTTTCAAGTGACCAAAATACAGCAAAAAGGTGACGAATTCGGAACTACCAAAAACATCTATTGACCAAATAAAATTGATGTGCTATAATTTACTTAAGAATACCGATTCTATACACCGCAAGGAGGCTTTTATGAAAAAGCATTTCAAAAAAATTCCTTATAAGCTAAAATTGCTTTATACTATGTGGCTGTTTGTTATTATTCCTTATCTTCTTGTATACGGAATTGCTACCTATGTGACAATACATAACAACAGTAAAACACTGACAGACACTTCTGAAAAAATAATAAACTCTGTTTATAATGACTTTAATGCTATTATTGATGAAATTGATGACAAATTTTCTTTTTTGTCAAGCTTTGAAAAGATACAGAACGTACTTACATCTATTTCAAAGGAAACCCTTTACGATACGATTGATACCTCCATTGAGATTTCCTCTCTGTTTGAAAGTATCTTCTATGATTATAAGCAGTCAGACATATGTATTTATACTACTAACCCCAACATTTTTGATATGAAATACATAAAAAAAATCCCTAATTCAATGTATAATGAATTTTCTGTGATTCCCGACAATAACAATTTTACATATACATTTAAAGAAATACAGGGAGAGTACTATTTTCAATATTATAAGAAATTCAGCTTTAACACCAAGGATTATCATATTTTAAGCATTACATTGCCAATAAATACACTTTTTACTGAAATCAACACAGATGAAAGCATTTTCTGCGTATATTATAATGAAAACAGCGGTTCTATAATACCATTGTTTTCCAATAAAGCTTCACACGAAGAAATTTCCGAAATTTTTTCTCATTATCTTGACAGCGGAAAACATACGTATTATACGGTTAATATTCTGAAAGACGGTTATCTTCGCAATAACATATATACATTTTATTGTATAAAACCATTTATTTTTAAGATAGTATTTATTGTTTTATCATTTATATTTATATTGATATTTCTGATACTGATCTTATATTTTATTATAAATACAGTTGTAAACAATCTGACCTCAAGACTTTCCAAAATCACGTCGGAAATACTTGAATCGGACAGTCTGCTTCCTGCAATAAAGAACGACGAGGAGGATGATTTTGATATAATTCAGAACAAGCTTTCGGCTTATGCGAAGAAAATTCTCGAAAACAACGACAAAATCTTAAAGCTTGAGCTTGAGCTTTTAAATTCTAAAACATCACCGCATTTTTTGTATAACAATCTGTCTACAATAAAATGCTTCTGTGATGATGAAAAAATTGATATAATTATAGATAATCTTGTTTTGTACTACAGAAAGGTTTTTCATCAAAGCTCTGCTTTTGTTTCCGTAAAACAGGAGCTCGAAAATATAAAAATATATATTGAGCTTTTAAAATTTGCATATGATTCCGATTTTAAATATACTTGCTTGATTTCTCCCGAAGCAGAAGAAAAAAATATGCCAAGTAATATAATCCAGCCGTTGATTGAAAATGCTTTTATACACGGTATAAATAATTTTGAAAAAGATGCTACTTTTATCAGGCTTGATATAAACACAGAGAACGATAAGCTTATAATAACTGTGATAAATAATGGCAATCCACCGGACGTTGAACGTATTAATAAACTTTTGACTGATACTGATTCTACACAGTCAGCATTGTCAATGATAAAAAAGCGTTTGAATTTATATTTCAGCAAATCAGCAGATATACATATTTCTTATGATGATAAGCTTACTACGGTCAAAATAGAAATACCCGTAATATATTAAAAAATTTAAAGAAAGGAACAAAATAAAGTGAATTTGATAATCGTTGAGGATAATAAAATAGTAAGAAACGAAATTGCCCGTCAAATTAACAAGATGGATCTTGATATAGATATTCTCGACACATTCTCAGACGGAAAATCTGCTCTGGACTTTCTTTTAAAAAATCAGGTTGACGTTACAATATCAGATATTCAAATGCCGATTATGGACGGTATTCAGTTTATAAAATCAATAAAAGAAAACAACATTAAAACCAAGGTTATATTTTTAAGCTGTTATGATGATTTTGAGTACGTAAAATTAGCATTCCAATACGGTGCGATAGATTATATTTTAAAGCCTTTAGTTGCCGCAGAATGTAAAAAATCTATTCAAAAAGCATACGAAGCTTATAAAAATGATATTTCTCAACAGCAATTCAACCGTGAGTATCTTAAACCAATTATCGAAGAACAGTTCTTTAGAAATCTTCTGTTCGGAAGTAACGAAACCGACATGAATATTATTTCAGATTTTTTGGATATGCCTCAGAATATTAAAAATATTACTGTAGTAAATGCAAAAATAAAAACTGCACCGCAAAAAAACGACAGTTCTCATAATGTAGATATTATTAAGATTCTTAAATCAAAATTTGACCTTCTTTCAAATGACAGCCTGTATATTTATCACATTACCACTCATCCCGACAGACTGTCTATTGTATTTGTGAGTGAGTTTAACTATGATGAAATAACAGATATTATAATGAACTTCAAAAATGAGATTTTTTATAATTATAATATCTCTATATCGTTCGGAATAAGTACAAGCAGTGAAAAGATTTCCGATTTGCATTTGCTCTACGAGCAAGCAAACCAAGCTCTTAATTATACTTTTTTCAGTAATACAAATATTATAATTCAGTATAATGAAATAAAAATGCTTGATGAAACGATAGAGTTTTCAGATTTATTTGAAGAAACGAAACAAATTCTAAAAACAGCTGATACAGAAAACATATACTCTCTCATAAACAAATACATCGACGATACAAAAGTATTCAGTCAGGATTACATAAAGCTGTTTTCATTTTCTCTTGTTCAGTGTATTGAAATAATTTTATCAGAATACAGTATATCAGTAGAAAATATTGCCGGCTCAAAAATATGGCAAAAGCTTTCGACTATTGATACTATTGTAAATTTAAAAACATGGCTTTATAACATAATGCACGCTGCAATAAATTTAATCACACAAAACTCGCCAAACTCAAAATTGGAGCTTGTATTGAACATAAAGCAAATTATTCACAAAAAATATGCAGAAAAAATAACAATTAACTCTATAGCAAATGACCTGCACTATTCCGCAAAATATCTGTCAAACATTTTCAATTCCGTTGAAAACAAGTCTATATCAGAATATCTTACAGAATACAGAATGGAAATTGCAAAAACCAAATTAAAAGCTCCCGATGCAAGAATTTACGTCGTTGCTGAATCTGTCGGATACAAACGAAAATCACATTTTTACAATATTTTTAAATCCTATACAGGCATGACTCCAAGCGAATATAAAAACAAATATTCTCAAAATGTATAAGCAAAAAGCACTTCCAAAAACCTGATTTTGAAAGTGCTTTTTATAATTACTTTTTATATATATTCAGTCCTTTACCCCTACCATATTTTCCGCCTGTTTTATCATATATAATTGAATAAGTATTACCTCTGAAATTCAAGTTTTCAAGCTTAAAATACTCCCAATCATCAGGAATTGACGGCGAAACCTCAAGTATATCGTTTTCATATTTCACACCTACAATACCCGAAATAACGATATCACAGAATGTAGAATGATTATAATCCTTGCCACGTTCATATCCGCCCAATTCCGGCTTCCAGCCAAAGTTTTTAAGTATTTCACGGCTTGACCATTCATCTCTTAATGGGTGTCTGACCTCATCAATCCAATTTACAGTTTTACCTGTTTCCGTCAAACGCTTATGACTTTGGGCATACTGCTTTACAATTTTAAAAAAGCTATCCTTGTATTTTTTCTCCTCACCATAATTCATAATCATATTTCGCATTGCAGTTAACGTCTGAGCTGTTGCAAACGGCCATACATAACCATTCCATAAGCATTCATGGTCTACCTCATACAAAAATCTTTTATCCGTTTTTTCAACCGTTGCAAGTCCGAAATCCGTATAAAAACAGCTTTCATCGGTCAGATAATCAAACACGTTTTCTTTATTCTTTTCAGGGATATTGAACATCCACGGAATATAACCTATAAGCTCTTTTGGAGTTTTATCTATCCAATTTTCAATAATTTTTTCACAGGAAAACCCTTCTTCTCCATCTTCAAAATGAAACGCTCTGTAAAAATCGTTTTGCCAAAGATTCTCGTTTATGGCTTTTTTTAGTGTTTCATACTTATTCATATATTTTTGTGCAAGCTCTTCATTTCCCATACGCTTTGCAAAATCAGCAATAGCCCATGCATCTGCACACATATAGGAATTGAGTGTAGGACGTATTCCCTTTATACAACGCAAATCCTCTGTTGTTCCACTGATTGTATATTCCATTGCATCATAATTATCATATGACCAGAACATACCATTTTTCATAAGATGCCCATTTTCCCATTCCTCATAATATTTGCAAGCTTTGTCAAGAAACTCTTCTCCCAAATCCCACTCTCCGTTTACCTGACACATCTGATGTACAGCATATATTAACCACGCACTGTACTGGTGTCCTCTGTCAGGATTATCAAGAAAGAAATTTATATAATCCTTAAGATACTCTGAGGAATTTTTAAGCCAACGTCCTTCGTATAAATGATGCCCGACAGCTGCATTTATCTCATTATGCTTTCCGCTCCACAGAACTTTAGGCAAAAACTCAGTTACCATATATCCGTCCTCTGTTTTTTTCAGATGCTTACGGTATGTCCACCAACGGAAATAATATGTTTCCTCAATTATTTTATCGGGACATTCAAAAATAGGAATTTCTTTACACATCCATTCATAGGCATGAGCATTATCTATCATATTGATATACAATTCCTCATCATTTGAATTGAATTTTTCAACATACTTTTTTATAATATCCATGTTTTTTCCTCTCTTATTTTTTAATACATATAAAATATAAATATTAATCTTCTATAAAAAACAAAAATATTTTATCTGCAGCCGTATTAATATCTTCATGCCCGAAGTCGGGATATATAAGATGTGTCTTTTCACAAACAAGCTTATTATATATTGCATATTGCGTTGACGGTGGGCAAATTTCATCCATAAGCCCTGTAATCATCTGAGTTTTTGCTCTTATTCTTGGTGCAAGATACTGTAAATCAATATATCCAAGCTTTGTAAATATCTCATTTTCCCTGCTGTGTTCGGGATCAAAATCTCTGAAATACTGTCTTAATTCCGCATAAGCAGCTTTTGCCAGATCCATCTCCCAGACACGTTTATAATCCGATAAAAACGGAAATGCAGTTGAGATTCTTGCAACACGGGGTTCTAATGCTGCACACGCAATCGTCAGCGCGCCACCCTGGCTTCCTCCCATAGCATATATTTTATTTTCATCAACGAAATCCATACTCATAGCAATGTTTGCAAGCTCAGCAGTATCAAGAAAAATATCACGGAATAAAAGTTTATTTGGATTTTTATCATCCAAGCCTCTTATAATGTGGCCTGCATATGTAGTTCCGTGAACACCGCCTACATCTTCACTTTTTCCTCCCTGACCACGTACATCCATAGCAAAAACCGCAAAGCCTGCCTGTATATAAGACAATTTTTGGCACCAGTCTCCGCTGTGTCCTGAATAACCGTGAAACAAAAGGATTGCAGGTATTTTGCCTGTTATATTTTTCGGTCTTATATGTTTAGCATAGACTCTTGCACCGTTAACTCCGGTGAAATACATATCGTAACATTCAGCTCCGGGAAATTCAAATTCTTTTTTTATAAATTCAACTTCCGGATTCACCGCTTTCATTTCTTTTATGGCATTATCCCAATATTCATCAAAATCAACCGGTTTGGGATTAGTTCCTTCGTATTTTTCTAATTCTTTAAGTGGCATATCAATAAGTGGCATTTTATTTTTCCTCCTTAATTTTATTCAAACAAATTTCTTTTATTATATTCTGCATAGCCTATATATTCACGGTCTGCAGTTCTTCCGTTATACCAGAGCATCCATTTATTCTCTTGCTCATTCCATACGGCAGTTGGCTTATAGCAAGCCTCCGAATCCCACATGTCCTTATCAGGAAAAACTATCGGATTAATTACTGTTCTTTCCCATTGACTAATCCCATTTTTAGATTTTGCAACACATATACAAGCTGTATCGATATCCTTGTACCCTATATAGAACATAACATATCCCATGTCATCCGTCTTTAGCACCTGACAGCCGCCTATACGATTTTGTTCATATTCATTCATTTTGTCACATACAAAAATCGGATTACATTTTGCTTTCTTCCAGTTTATACCGTCTGAACTTACAGCGTAAGCATTCACATTCGGCTCATATGTTTCTCCTGCAGAATACCACATTTTATACTCGCCGTTTTCGTATAAAACGCAAGGATTCATAACCGAGGCATTTTCCCACGGGAATTCAAAAATCATTACAGGCTCATCTGACATTCTCTTAAAATTGATACCGTCCTCGCTTTCGGCATATCCTATATAACTATGTTCCCTTGCCTGACCTGTATACCACATTTTATATATGCCGTCCACCTTAATAACACAATTTCTGTTTATGTCATCCTCCCAGCCACTTTCAAGATTTTTTTCAAGCGTTATCATCGGCTCACTCCAGTTGATTCCATCATCGCTAAACGTAACAGCACAAGCCTTTTTTTCACGCCAGGAAAAATCCATTCTGTATTTTCCATTATCCATCCACACATAAGCATCAAATACCGTTCCTGTTTTTTTATCACCAAAAACCGGATTATTCTCATATTTTTTAAAATTCTTCATAATTACCTCCTTAAATAATTGACAAATTGTTCTTTATGATTTATAATTATACTAAATTATAATACACTTTTCAATTACATATTGTTTTTAAAAATATACAATTTGTTCTTTTTAAGGAGGCAAAAAATGTTACTTAATGAAAGCTGTCACTACAAAACCAACCTTCCGCATATTGCATCGGAAACTGCAAAAATGCTTTATTACTACGTTCAGTGGACAGGGCATTTTATATGCAAAAATGATTTTTATATAAAAAGAACTAATTTAACAAGCTATTTACTCCTATATACCGTAAAAGGTAATGGTATACTTAACTATATGAGCAAAAATTATGAGCTTAAAGAAAAAAGCATCATGTTTATTGATTGCTCAAAACCACATGAATACTTTCCTGATACTAATAACTGGGAATTTAAGTTTATTCATTTTTCAGGAGAACAAAGTAAAAAATATTATGAATACATAACTGAGCTTTATAACTCAGCAGTCATAGAGAATACCTATGACCTTGAAAGATATTTTGATACAATATATAATTTTGTTAAATCATCTGAGGGTGAGGAACGATGCTCGGATATTATCTACCGATTACTGACAAAGCTGATTTCCAACTACAGTAAAAACTCTGATAAATTCAAAATTAACGATATTCTCTATTACATCTCCGAAAACTACGCAAATAATCTTACAGTAAAAGAATTAGCCGATATTTCAAACCTGAGCAGATGTTATTTTTCATCTGTCTTTAAGAACAGCACAGGCTTTTCTCCGTATGAATATATCTTAAATTTCAGAATGCACATAGCAGAGCAATTACTCTGCAGTACAATGCACTCTGTAGAAGAAATAGGTATAAAATGCGGTTTTTCCGATACATCTTCTTTTATACGAGCATTTAAAAAACAGTTTAAACTATCGCCTTTAAACTATCGAAAAAAGAAAACGAGTGGCAGTTTACTCCCGTGTAAGTACTGAACATATACCATAATCAGACAGCTTAGAAGCTCAAATTTTGCGAAAATTCACACAAAGTGGGGCGGTGGTCTTTTAGACCCTATATAGACAGAGATTCAGACTCACCCCCTTGTCTTTATATGAATTTTTATCACTCATAATCCTTTGACGGAACGTTGATACTATATGAGTGTCAACGTTCATTACAAATATAAAACTTCTTGTTTCTGATAAAAAACATTACTGTTTTATACAGATTGACAAGGTTTTTATTTGTCAGCGTTAAATAGAATAATTCATCAATTACAATCAAGTCGCTGTGTAGTATTTTCTTAATCATTGCTTTCTGAACCTTGTATGCTGCAATAAAATCTTCTTCTGTAAAATATATTGCTCTTGTTCCATTTTGAATTGCATTCTGCTGTATGATAATATCTTGATTATCTTGAAGATCTTGTAGAAGAAGGTAAGGTTTCAATTGAAACGATTGATAATGCTGTCTGCAGAATCCTTCAGGTAAAACTTCAATATGGTCTGTTTGAAAATCCATATTCACGTGATGCGAAATTCGATTACGACAAGCACGATAAGTTGGCTGAAAACTGTTCGGACGAGTCTCTTGTACTTCTTAAAAACAGCAATAATATTCTTCCGCTTTCAAAGGACGCAAATATTGTAGTTACAGATCCTATGACATTCGAAAGAAGGACTCTGCTCGGAACGTGGATTCTTGGAGGTGATATGGACCGTGTTTCCTGTATAGGCGATCAGCTGCAAAAGCTTGGTAATAACGTAATTCTGCCGTCAAGCCCGTATATGTGGGATGACTGCTACTGGGATATTCCGCAGTCAGATGCGGTTGTCGTTCTGCTTGGTGAGAGCTATAAAATGACGGGCGAGGCAAATTCACTCACAGATATTGAACTGCCCCGTGAACAGCTTGAATATATAAAAAAATTACACCGTTTCGGTAAGCCCATTATCGGCGTAATGTGTTTTGGCAGACCTATCGGTCTTGAAGAGGCTGAGCCGTATCTCGATGCAATTTTATATGCATGGCATACGGGTACACGTGGTGCAAACAGTATTGCAAAAGCATTGTTTGGCGAAATTAACCCAAGCGGAAAATTACCGATGACAATGCCGCGTACAACAGGTCAGATTCCGATATACTATAACAACCCTACTACAACAAGAAATGTATTTTCATACTATCAACTACAGAACGCATACCGTGACAGACTATCGACTCCGCTTTATCCGTTCGGCTACGGCTTAAGCTATACTGATTTTGAGTATTCTTCAGTGACTGCGGAAAATCCAAATCTTTCACTTGACGAACTGAAACAGGGAGAGAAATTCAGAATTAAAACTAAGATAAAGAATATCGGCTCTGTTGGCGGAAAAGAAACTGCACAATGCTATATCCGTGCAATGGTAAGCACTATGATCAGACCCAACCGTGAACTAAAAGGATTTATAAAAGAATTCTATTCAGCAGGCGAAGAAAAGGAAATCTGTTTCGAGATTGGCTTTGATGAATTAGCTTACTACGACGGAGATTCAAATTTCACCGTTGAGCCGGGTGCTTTTGAAGTACACGTCGGTACAGACTGTTATGCAGATCTTACGTGCAAAATAACAGTAACAAAATAAATCCGTCTAAAAAAGGGATTTCTCAGTTCTCTCCGTCATGAACCGGAAAGTCTGAAAAATCCCTTATTGTGAGAAACACAACAAGATTCCGGGGACCCCGCCCGCAATCTTTGATTGCGTTAGCGGGTCGGGTTCTTATTTATGCGAAAAAAGCAAACCTTTTGGCGAGAAAGTATGCTATATTGCGAAAAAGTATATTATTGCGAGAGTGTGAAAAAAAGGCTTTTGCTAATGACTTAAAAAGCATATATCATGCACCAAACGAAGAGAGCGGATATCAACGTATGCAGGATGTGAGA
>JAZSPM010000107.1:0-2126 GCA_045537455.1 Candidatus Ornithomonoglobus sp.
GTTGAAAAAAGAATTGATGTAATTGCCACTGCAATTTTTACAGGACTTACAGCGGACAAGCTAAAAGACCTTGAGCTTTCCTATGCCCCGCCATATTCTTCGGCAAAAGACCCTGTGAATATGGCAGGCTTTATCATTGAAAATATGAAAAAGGGTATTGCAGGGCAGTTCTATTATGAGGATATTCCATCACTTCAAAAAAGAGATGATATCACGCTACTCGATACAAGAACTGTTTATGAATATATGCGCGGTCATGCAGAGGGCTTTATCAATATTCCCGTTGATGAATTGCGCGAAAGACTTGCAGAACTCGATAAATCAAAGCCTGTATATGTTATGTGCCAGAGCGGTTTAAGGAGCTATCTTGCGACAAGAATACTTATGCAAAACGGTTTTGATGCCTACAATTTTGCAGGCGGATACAGACTTTATGGCACGATGTACTATGATGAGGTTGTATCAAAAAATGCATATGACTGCGGAATGGAGAAATAAAATGTTAAATAAATTATTAAAAAGTGTATTAGACCAAGACCTTGCACCTGTGGTTGTTTGCGATACAGACGATATTATTGTATATATGAATCAGTCAGCCATAAAGCGTTATCACAAAGACTTGACAGGCAGAAGTATTAAAGACTGCCATCCGCCAAAGGCTAATGAAATGATTGACAAGGTGGTATCGTGGTTTCGCGAAAGCAAGGATAATAACATCATATACACCTATCACAACGAAAAAGAAAACAAGGATGTATATATGGTTGCTCTTCGTGATGATGACAGCAAACTAATCGGATATTATGAAAAGCACGAGTATAGGGATAAAGAAACAGCAGGGCTTTATGACTTTAAGAAAAACTAACTTTAATGGGGAAAACAAGAATTTGACGGAGGTAAACTAATATGAATATTGAATATAAAGACATTCATAATTTTGAGTGTGAAGAATTGGAAAGATTGTTTCTTTCTGTGGAATGGTCATCAGGGCATTTTCCTGATAAACTTGCAGTTGCAATGAAAAACTTTAATACAGTTTATTCTGCTTGGGATGGAAATAAACTTGTTGGAATGATATGTGTTATGGACGATGGAATAATGAATGCTTATGTTCATTATCTTCTTGTTGACCCGGATTATCACGGAAAAACAATTGGAAGAACTCTTGTCAATATGGTAAAAGAAAAGTATAAGGAATATATGCGAATTGTGGTTGTCGCTTATGATGATGAACTGCACTTTTACGAGGCATGTGGCTTTGAAAAAGGCAAAAATGCTTCTCCGATGTTCATAACATCATTGTGGACATAAAAAATCTAATTCCAATTTGTAGGTGAACGGATGAAAAAGCAGATTGCAAATATAATAACAAGTTGCAGAATTTTATTTAGTATAACGCTGTTGTTCTGCCCCGTGTTTTCGGCTTGTTTTTGCGGTATATATCTATTATGCGGAATTACAGATATGGTGGATGGGACAATTGCAAGAAAGAGAAATTCTGTCAGTGAGTTTGGGGCAAGACTCGATACCACTTCAGATTTTATTTTCTTTGCAGTGACACTTATTAAACTTATGCCTGTAATTCATATTCCAAAATGGATATGGGTATGGATTGTTATAATTGCAATTATTAAAATCTTTAATGTTATTTTAGGTTTTATTTATACGAAAAAGTTAATCTCTTTGCATACTGTGATGAATAAAATTACGGGACTGTTATTATTTCTTTTACCGCTCGCATTACAGTTTATTGAAATAAAATACAGTTTAATTGCAGTATGCATTATTGCAACAATATCTGCAATTCAAGAAGGATATTTAATTAAAAAACGAGGTAAAAATGATGATAGATAGATTTGCAGAAATGATAAAAGAGTGCAATAACATCGTTTTCTTTGGCGGTGCAGGTGTTTCTACCGAAAGCGGAGTGAAGGACTATCGCAGTCAAGATGGACTTTATAACACCGTGAAGGAATACGGTGTACCTCCAGAAGAAATTTTAAGCCACGGTTTCTTTTTTCAGAATACCGAAACTTTTTATGATTTTTACAGAAAGTATTTTATCATTGAAGTAGAACCAAACAATGCTCACAAAGCGTTGGCAAAGCTTGAAAACATGGGTAAAC
>JAZSPM010000095.1:0-30584 GCA_045537455.1 Candidatus Ornithomonoglobus sp.
AACAGACGTTACTTCAAAGAATATAACACTTACATTCTCAGATGCAGTAGCACTTGAAAACGGAGCAGTTAAGGTTTACGAAAACGGAACAGAAATGTCATCAAACAGCTACACAGTAACATTAGGCGAGGACAGCAAAACAGCTGATGTTGAAATAGCTTCATATAAGAGCAAAGCAAAGTACAGAGTTGTAGTTGATGAAACACTTGTTACAGGACTTTTGGGCGGTGAGCTTGCAGAAGGTCTTGATATAAGCTTCACAGCAGCAGTTATCAGAAACGTTATTGCAAGTGATAAGACAACTGACTGGAAAATAATATGGAACTGGTCAAAATATGAGGATGGTATAAAATATCATACAGATTATTCTAATGAAGATGGATTGAAATTTGCAAACTATGGTGATAAGTATGCAGATTTAGAAAGTAAAAAGTTTTTATCGTCAGTAGAGACTAAAAATGGAGTAACAACTATAACATATGATGAAAACGGAAGCACATATGCTTTTGCAACTGATGCAGACAATAATGTTGTAGCGTATGATGCAGATAATGCAGATAATCTGACACTGCATGCGTGGAGAACTAAAACTAATAATTACGCATATTATGAAGCAGAATTTAATGTGGGTGAAAAAACAAATAACGGAGAGCCGATTGTAGTTGAATTTGATTATAAGGCAATAAAAGCAGGTGATCAAAGATGGAGGGCTGCAAAAATATCGTTCTTGGGCTTTAATCTGTATCCAAACTTTGAAGGTACAAGACTAAGTAAAGTTACAGGATTGGGTATAAATGATAATCCGGATAACGCAAATTACTATCAGGATGTAGTTGCAAAGATTGCAATAGGAGAAAATACAGCGGCAGATGACTGGCATTCGGTAAAGCTTATTATTTCACCTACACTTACAGAAGATGGAAAAGTTGAAATGACAGCCATTGAAATGGATGGAGTAGTTACTGAACTTGAGGGTATTTATGGAAGTCAATTAAATAGTAATGATAAAATATTTATAGATAAAATAGCATCAAGATTGAATTTTGATGGGACAAACAGAAGTCTTGAAATCAAAAACCTTAATGTTGTAAGAGGTATAGATGATATTTTTGTAACATCATCAGTAGAAGACGGAGCAACAGATGTAACTCCTGAAAATATAACACTTACATTCTCAGATGCAGTTGAGCTTGCAGACGGAGCAATTAAGGTTTATGAAAACGGAACTGAAATGTTATCAGGCTATACTGCAGTGCTTGGTGCAGATAATAAAACAGTAACAGTTAATATTCCTGCATATAAGAGCCGTGCAGCTTATAAGATTACGGTTGATAACACACTTGTAAACGGTCTTTTGGGCGGTGCTTTAACTGAAAGTAAAGAAATTAACTTTATATCAGCTAAAAAGGCAGCAATATTAGACGGGACAACAGAAAACCTTGCAGAGGGATATACAATCGTACCGGATAGCTTCGGCCCTCAGGGACAGAAGTTTACAACAGTAGAAACAGATGCAGACGGCGTTACTACAATTACTGTAGATAACGATATGTGGAATAAGGCTGCTAATGCAAATTCAGACAAAACAGGAGATCAGGTTTGGGAGTATGATTTGAACGGGAACGGCGTAATTGATCATAAAGACAATAAAGCTGATCCGGATGATGAAAGATTGGGATATGATTCATGGGAATATTCAGGTGTTACATTCAAAAATGTTGTTGATAAAAAGCAAAGCACAGAGCCTCTTGTAATTTCAATGGAATATTCATTTGAAAATGCAGGTAATAACAAAAATGATATATGGGTAAATATGGGTGACAGCGGTAAGACAATGTATATGCTTTCACCATTTGGTGAAAAGCCAAATATATCAGGACATAATGGTGATAAAAGTGCCAGCTGGAGTGGATTTAATTATGCAAGCGATGTGACAGAAACAGACTGGCACACAGTACAGTACGTGATTGATCCGACACTTGATGAAAACAATAAAACAAGAGTAAGCCAGATTACACTTGACGGTGAGGTTATAAAGGACACAAGCGGAAGCTGGATTTCATACAATGCAGCAGAAGATACAGACGCAGCTAACGGTCAGTATATAAAAACTTTAAGCATGAGATTATCTCTTGTAAAGGGTGCAACAGACGAAAGCGGTGCATATCTTCCGACAGTTCTAAAAATAAAGAACTTAAAGGTTCTAAGAGCAAAAGATTTCACTGTTGCAGTTGACAGCGATGCTTTAACTAAGACAGAAAACACTCTTGCACTAAGATTCTCAGACCCTGTGACAGAGGCTGAGCTTGCAAATCTGAAGGTTATGAAGGGTGCTGACGTTGTGGAAAATGCAATCGCTTCAGTTGACCTTGCATTAGATGGAATGAGCGCAAAGATTACAATGAACCTTGATGCAACAGCAAAATATACTCTTGTTACATCAGAGGTTGCTGATATTTACGGAGTAAAATCATCAACAGCAGCGATTGAATTTGAGTATTACAATAAACAGGGCGGATTTGTTACAATAACAAACGCTTCAAAGGATGATAACGGAACAGATACAACAGTTTCATTCACATTTACATCATCAAAGAATGTTACACCGTTGGTAATTGTTGCAGCATACGGTGAAGACTTAAGCTTAATGGGAGTTGACACAAAGCCTGTTGATTTGACTGCAGGAATCGAAGTAACAGACAGCATCACGCTTGAAAAAGTAACAGGTGCTACGAAAATTCAGATAATGGCTTGGGACAGCCTTCAGGGTATGACACCTTATTGTATTGCAAAGGATTTATATTAATAAAAAATAGTTAAAAAAGGCGGTCGGGACTGCTTCGGCAGTCCCGGTCAGAAAAAAGGAGAAAGCAAATATGAACAAAACAGCAAAAAGAATCATTTCGTTTTTATGTGCAGCGGCAGTTTCTGCACCGGCTGCGTATGCTATGGATATAGATTACTACGGCAAGAATACATCACTTTTTGCGGAGGGCAGAAATAAACTTCATTTTATCGGAACAGCAGACGGCAAAGCTTCAAACCGTATGGCTACAATATTCGTCATGATGCCCGGAAAAACTCTTGCGGATGCACAAATATCTGAAAATGTAGCATACATGAAGACCGTATCGGTTGATTTTGACGGGAATTTTGAATATGAGTTTGGCTTTGATAATGAAAGCGGAGAATACCCTGTTTATATCCTTGTAGATGATAAACAGATTGAGGATAATTATAATTATAAATCACGTAATGATATTATTGCTTTGTTCGATAAAATAAGAAACGAAACGGTAGCTTATTCAGATGTTGAGGATTATTCGGAGACTTTAGGTCTTGATTTGTCGGTTGTAACAAAGGATGCATATGAAACAACCGTTATTACAAGAATTTTAGAAAAAAAGAACAGCATTACAAATGATAATGCTAGTGTTGATATAATAAAAGATGTACTTAAAAATTGTGCGTTGGAGTTTGATTATCTTGAATCAATCAAGAGTGCATCAAACTGGTCGGAAATTCCGTCCATACTCACAAATATAGAAACCCTTACAGGTGTGAAATATGATTATAAGGGTAAGTCAAAGCAAAAGGTATGTCAAAAGCTTATTGATGAGGAATTTACAAGTGCCGAGAAATTGCAGGAAGCATTTGATAAAGCTGTGAAAGTTGTCGATGATTTTGTTGTCGGAGTCGGCGGTTCTTCTTCAGGCGGAAGCAAGGTAACAGGCGGCGGAAGTACAGGAAATTACAGCAGTGTCGTAACTCCTGCAGTTAAGGAGCCGTCAAACCCGAATGCGTTTGATGATATTTCAGATATTGATTGGGCAATCAAGCCTATTAACTATTTGTATTCAAAGGGCATGATAAACGGAACGGGAGACGGAAAGTTCTCGCCAAACGCTCCTATCAAAAGAGAGGAAATTGTAAAGATTATAGTAAACGCCTTTAATCTGACAGATGATGCGGCAGTTACAGCATTTACAGATACAGACAGCTCAATGTGGCATTATAAATATATAGCAAGTGCTCATTCAAAGGGTATTGTAAACGGTATATCAGAAGCAAAGTTTGGCGTAGGCGACAATGTAACAAGACAGGATATTGCAGTAATTATATATAATGCGGCAGTAGTTGCAGGGATAGGCTTTACAAAAACAAAAACAGATTTTGCGGATTTTGCAGATATTTCCGATTATGCACAGACTGCTGTTTCAAGCATGGCAGGAGAAGGTGTAATAAGTGGAATGGGTGACGGAAGCTTTGCACCAAAAGCATCTGCAACAAGGGCACAGGCGGCAAAGATAATTTATGAGGTAATTGAATAAGTTTTCAAATGTGAAACGGAGGAGCAAATATGAAGTTTAAAAAGTTTATAACATACCTTATGGCGGCTTCTTTAGCTGCATCAATATCTGTGCCGGCTTTTGCCGAAGAACCCATGCCTGAGGAAATACCAGAAGTTCCTGTGGAGGAAACAGGCTTTATTGAAGGTGAAACAGGAGAGGATATATTTGACTCGATTGTTGACGCTAATAAGGGAGAAATCGAATCAGATACAAAAACTGATATAGAAAAAGAACCGGAAATTGAAGAAATTGAGCTTACATCTAAGCAGGCTTTGGCTGTATCACTTATGAAATCGCTTGGTGTATTTGAAGCAAATATTGATTTAACATCAAATTTTACACGTGCAAGACTTGCTCATGCAATCTATATTCTAACTGACAGTACATTTGTTTCGGATTCGGCAATAAATACGTTTGCTGATATTAATTCTGATACAGAATATGTAAATGAAATTTCAGTATTGTATGATTTAGGCTATATCACAGGATACATGGGACAATATCGCCCGAATGATATTGTAACGGCAGTTGAAATTGCGGCGGTAATAAACCGTGCATTAGGCGTAGAATTTGTTGCAGATTATAAAGGCGGCTGGGCAGCGGGACATATGTCAGCAGCTGCGGACTATAATATTTTTGACGGTTCAGCAATGCCTGCGGACAAGACAATAACAACGCTTGATGCCGCAATTATATTTACTAATTTTCTTAATGCAAAAATAAATAAGAACGAATATAATCAGGCAGGTATTGAGGGATATTATATGAGTGCGGTGCTTGATATATATAAGGTTACAGGAATTGTAACAGACAACGGGATTACATCTCTTGACGAAAGCGAAACAATAAGCGGAACGATAAAAATTGATGGTGCATTATATAATTCAAATGGCGTTAATTGTGAACAGTATCTTGGTAAAAAGGTTGATATGTACTATCGTGATATAGACGGTACAGGATATGTGCTGGCAATATCGGTAAGAGATAATCAGGAGGTTATACATATAAATTCTGAGGATGTTGAAGATTTTTCAAGCAGGACATACACATATTATGACGGACTAAAAAAGAAAACAGCCCGTCTTGCAAGTGATTATAATATAGTATACAACGGCAGACTTGTAACAGACGGAACAATGCTTACCGATACAAGCCTTACACCTGATGAGGGCTTTGTTGAGCTTATAGACAATGATAACGACAGAGAATATGACCTTGTAATAGTTGAGGATTATGTTACTTTTGTTGTTGAGGAATATAATGCAAACACAAATATACTTCGTTCGCAAAATAATAAGGTTCCTGCAATCGAGTTTGAAAAGGCAGATATTGATATTAAAATAATGCTTGGAGCAAACGGAAGCACTATTAGTGTAGATTACAGAAATATAGGACATAACGGCTATGTATTGTCAGTTGCACGCAGTCTTGATAACCGTGTGGTTAAAATATACATGGCAGAAGAAAGCGTAACAGGATATGTGGGAAGTCTTGATACTGATAATAAGACTGTAACTGTTGACGGCAAAGAATACATAGCTTCAAGATATCTTGATGAAGCAGTGGTTATAGGTGGAAGCTACAAATTAAATATTAACCATTACGGACATATTATATGGGGAGAAAGAATAGAAGCAACAAATGACAAGCTTGCATATCTTCATAAAGCGTATACAGATGAAACAGGTGAAAAAATCACAGTTGAGCTTTATACTGAGGATAATTCGTGGTTTAAAGCTTCGTTTAGTTCAAAAATCACAATAGACGGCGGAACTTATTCAAAGCCTGATTTGGCAGAAGCGGCAATTCAGAATGCGATTGAGTCGCTTGTAATATTCAGAGCTAATTCAAATAATGAGATTGTAAGACTTGATACTCCGGACTTTAAGGATGGAGAAAAGAGTGATTATTCATTAAATCTTATATATGAAAATACATCAGATGCGGCATTTGATGCAAACACTCTTTCTTTCGGAGAGCTGTATCAGTCAAAATCTCCTACAGATTTTAACACTAAGGTATTTTGTGTAAAAGACCCGTATGAGGACGGAAAAATATATTGCTATACACTTAATGATTTTAAAACAAAGTATGTAACGACTGCAGAATCAAAAATAGGCAGATTATGGCATTTTAATACAAATCAGGATTCTATGATTGGTACGGTAGCACTTGTAAAAAGAGAGCATTTCGGAACATCAGCAACCGACGGTGAAAGTGGTACAAATCTAAGAGTCGGAGCGATTGTTACAAATATCAAGCAGGGCGTAAACGAGGATAATGATATTGAGTATGTTCTGACTGTTGAACGTGAAGGACAAAAAGCAGATATAAGACTTGAAAAAGAAGCACTTAAATTTAATACTTCAGCAGGAACATATACTGCGGGTGGAAACAATCCGTATACTATCGGCAAGGGTGACCTTGTAAGATGGGGCTTGAATGATGACGGTGTTGTAGAAGCGGGAAATATTATTGTATTGTATGACTGTGATGCTGATTGGTTCAACACATCAAGCTCATGGACTACACGTTACAGATACCAGAACAGATGGCATTATATGTGGATATATGATAAAGAGGATGATCATATTCTGTCAGTGAATCAGTCGGTTTCGCCTATTGAAAAGTTTGACAGAGGAGAAACAGAATTTGCAAGACTGCATACTTATGTTGATTACACAATGCCGCTAAACGGTCAGCCTATTTCAATATGGGTATATGAAAAGGAAAATCATTTACTTTATCAGGGTGATTTGGGTGATTTTGTGACTTATAAGGATGCAGGTTTGGACTGTACAAGAGTTATAGGACGTTACAATTCAGGACATAGATTGTATATTATCTATAAATAAGGAGGAGCGTATGAAAAAGAAAGCTTTAATAAGAGCAGCGGCGGCTGTAATGTTTGCTGTACTCCTTCCTGTATACAATTCTTATGCCTCAGGCTTTGCGGATACGATTAACAATCTTGTTTATTCTTTAGAGGGCGTAGTAGATTATACAAATACAAATTCAAAGGAACGTTTTCATCAGAGGATGGATGAAATGCCTGATGAAATACGTGTTATACTTCCGTTTGAGGTAACAGGCGAAAATCAGATTTTTATATCAAACGACGGCTCAGATTCAAATGACGGAAGCTTTGAAAGACCTTTCAAAACGGTAAAGAGGGCATTAAAATATATTGAAGGCATAGACGCTACTGTCCGTAAAAAAGGTATGGTTATATATCTTAGAGAGGGTACATACACAATTACCGAAGCACTGAAAATGAACGGAAAGCATTCGGGAGTTTACGATGCACCGCTGTATATCAGTGCATATAATAACGAAAAGGTTACTTTTACAAGCTCAACTGCAATTCATATAAGCGATTTTAAGCCTGTAACAGACGAAGCAATTAAATCAAGATTTTATCCCGAAGTAAGAGATAAAATAGTGGAGGTTAGCCTACCTGATTACGGCATAACGGATTACGGAACTGTTTATTGTCAGGAACGTGATTACCAGACTCAGACACTTGACCCGGTATTGTTCTGTGATACTGAGCAGATGACGCTTGCACGTTACCCAAACAATTCGGTTTTAAGAGTCGGCGAACGAGTAGATGATCCTGCAGTTCATGCTTCACAGCCTGAGGGAGAGAAAACCTTTGAATGGAAAATGGCAGATGACAGAGCTTTGAATTGGGCAACGCTTGATGAAACAAGAGTTTTTGCGTATTTTGCATATAACTATATACCTGAATACAAAAAGATTTTGTCCATTGACAGAGAAAACCTTACAATGAAGGTATTAGGACAGTTTGGTACAGTAAATCAGCGAGTATTCAGAACAACAGCGGAGAATACATACTATTTCTATAATGTACTTGAAGAGCTTGACTCCGAGGGTGAGTGGTATCTTGACAGAAGTACAGGAAAGCTGTATATTTATCCGCCGTCATATTCGGATGAAAATTCAACAATCTATCTTTCCATAAAGGATAATAACATCTTTGATGGAAACGATATGAAGAATGTAGTATTTAACGGTATTGAATTCAAGAACATAGTTTCAAAAGCAATAAATGTTACATACAGTGATTATGTTGTTGTTCAGAACTGTGAGTTTATAAACTGTTCGGCGGGTGCGGCATATCTTGACTATTGCACAAACAGCGGTGTTACCACCTGCTATTTTCTGAGTTGTCCGGGAAATGCAGTGAGCATGATACAGGAGCGTTATGAAGATCCATATGTTTATGACCTTGTTCCAAGAAACAACTTTGTTCAGAACTGTTTGCTTGAGGGTGGAAGAGATAAACACACCAAAATTATGGTAAGAGCGAACGGTGCGGTAATTTCGCATAATCTTGGAATTGACTCAACTCACGGTCATTTTGCAGGTGACGGAATAAACTGGTATCTTGAATATAACGAAAGTGCCGGCGGAGATAAAATCCAGAACGACGGTGCACCGTATTATACGGGTGGTTCAGCAGGTGACTATATTGTAGCAAGATATAATTATCTGCATCATCCATCGGATAAGCCTGAATACGGCAGAGGCTTGTATTTTGATGAGGGCGGTTCGTTCTTCCTTGCCTACGGGAATATATGTCATGGAGGAGATTACGGTTCGTTTGCACATAACGGAAAATTTGGTTCATGGTATAATAATATTTTCCTTGAAAACAGAAAAGCGGCTGCAACGAGTGCAAACTATTACAGCCAGTATAAAAGACACAGAGAACGTGCTTTTTATACCCATGAATCATCATGGTACTGTATGGCTAACAGATATGCCATAGACCCTACTACATATAACTGGATTAAGATATTCCCGGAGCATATGGAGTATTTTGATAACATATATGAGTATCATGACTTTTTAAACAGTAATCCTCCCGAGGAAATGGGCGAGGTTGAAACGTGGTTATTGGAGGCAAATTATTTCTATCTTGCAAATAATCTTCATCTTGGTGGAGGACATGAGATTGCAATCACTTCAAGAGATACAATAATTAATGAAAATAACTATGAAGTAACAAAAGAAGATTTTGCAGATTACGACAATGCTGACTTTACTGTTGTAAATCAGGAGCTTTTGGCAAAGATGCCAGGCTTTGAGCAAATTCCGATGAAAAAAATCGGTCTTATCAGAGACTGCGATATGTGGCGTGATTTGAAGATGGGAGAGTTTAAAACTCCTATGTTCCCAAAATCAGGTTATGAAAATAGAGTAGCGCCTGCTGATATAAACCTTGAATGGTTAAAGGTTAAGGGTGCAAGCTTCTACAGACTGATAATTGCGGAGGATGAGGCGTTTGCAAATATAGTTTACGATACAGTTCTTCCACAGCCGTATGCTGTAGTTGACCTTATCCCTGACAAGCATTATTACTATAAAATAATTGCACAGTCAATGGCTATGGGATTTGATTTTGCAGAGGTTGAAAGTGGTGTGTATGAATTCTATACAATGACAACTGAAGAAGCAAATGCTGTTTCAAAGGCGGAAAAGAAGGAGCTTCGTGAAAGACTAATGAAGGCTCAGAGCATTTGCGACGCTATTGTTGAAGGAACAGAAGCAGGTCAGTATCCTGTTGGAACAAAGCTTGATTTCCAGTCGTATATCAACAATGTAATGGCATATATGGAAGAGACAAATGTTCAGGGATATATAGATGATAAGCTTGCAGAGCTTAACAGAAAGATATTTGATATTCAGAAGACAGTGAAGCAGGGAATAGTTATTCAGATTGAACCGTCATCAGATAAGTGGGAGAAGCTCATAAGCGCAACTGTTGCAGGCGGACAGGATAAGGCGATTGAGCTTAGAAATGATGAATCCGGAAATCTTGTTATGAATACTCTTATGGACAGAAATGTATTCATAAGAAATAAGCAGGCAATCCCTTACGGAGGCTTTGCGACTTTGAAGATTAAGATAGATTCTCTTGAAGCATGGCAGTTATTTGGCGGAATTTCATTTGAGAAACCTAGCAACGGACTTAGCGCAAATGATTTATACAGCTTGATTCTTTCAAAGGATGCAAACGGAAATTACTCAGCAGAAATGCAGAAGTATAAAAACGAAGGCGGTCAGACTGAATTCCTGACGATTGTAAATGACGGAATCATAAAGCCTGGCGAATGGAATGACGTTGCTTTAGGTACAATTCCGACTGAAGAGGGTACAAGATTTATAGTTGTTGTAAATGATAAGCTTGTATATGATTATTTTGACAGCTATGATAAGGGATGTTATTATCTGGAAAGCTACTTTATGGCTCACAGAGCAAATGAAAACAGTCAGACGGAGTATGCAAAGAGTGATATGACGTATGATGAGATTATGGCGATTGTAAATCAATAATTTATTTGATACCTTTCGGTTGTTATGCAGACACAACAGCCTGCATATGCTATGTCTGCATATAAAACTGTTTGGTATAAGCAGATGCTGCGGAACGGGATTTCCGTTTCGCAGTGTTTGTAATAAGAGATTATTTCGGAGGTGTGCCCGGATGTTTGATTTTAAAACTATTATGAATAATATAAAAAATCTTGAGTGGAAGAAGTATTTTTATAAAAATCTTCTTATTTGTTCGCTTGTGATTTTTTTCGTTTTTTCAGTTATAACAATAGCTCTTACAAGCGGGTACAGTAGGGCGGTAGACAATGAGCTTAACAGATACTGTATGGAAGTGTCTTATAATGTTAAAGACAGAGTAAATAAAATACTTGATATTATGTCTGACAGCTACAGCGAATTTTTGGGGACTTATAATGATGATGTAAGAGTAGCAGCGTATTCTGAGGATATTACAACAAAAAACGGACGTGATTCAGTGACTGTTATAAAAAAAGCTATGAATACCTATGCTTCGGACCCCGGATATGTAGACAGTATCTATTTTTATTTCCCCAAGAGCCAATATATTATATCAAACAGTACATATTTTTCGGGTGGATTCAGAAATAAGGCTCATGATACTCAATGGATAGAGGAATATGAAAGAAACGGCAAAACAGTAAGTATAAGAACTGTAAAAATACGTGGCGTGAGCAAGTCTTATTTTACAGTGATTAAGCCTCTGAATGTCGGAGGTGATAATCTTGTGGCATATAATATTGACGTTGAAGGATTTTTTGATTCCACAAATGAAGATTTGCGTGAATTCTATATTGTAGATGATAATAACAGCATTATTTACGGAACCGATACCAATTTAATTGGAGCAAAGCTTGAAAATATGGGTAAAAAGGGTGAAAAAATAAGAGAGTCACTTGCCAATAGTTCAAAAGGAGTTAAGAGCAGTAACAACGTGATTTTTGTCTCTGAAAAGGTTAGTGATGGTACATACAGTATAGTAATGGGAATAGATTCAATTCAGCACGATAAGCAGATTGGCAGAATAAGAGCCATGATGATTTTTATTATATTATTAGTTGCTTTTGTAACGGTTGTTCTGGCGTTTTTTATAGTATCAGAATTTTATAATAATATTTTAGACCTCGTGCTTGTTATTGACGGTAAAGAAAGAAAAAACAAAAGAAGCTTCAGAGAGATTAAATTTGTAAAGAATAAAATAATGACAATGCTTGATAAAAACTCAAAAATAGAGAATGAACTTGCAAACAGGATTGAGCTTGTAAGCAAAACAAAAATGGAAACACTTCAAAGTCAGTTGAATTCCCATTTTCTTTATAATACTCTGGGACTTATAAGTGCTATAGATATACTTGAAAATAAATGTGATACAAAAACCGTAAAAGCTATTGCAGGACTTTCGGATATATTACGGTTTGCATTAAGCAAAGAAAGCTATACAGCACCTTTATCGCAGGAACTGATATACATGAAAAAATATCTTGATATTCAGAGATTAAGATATAATGATAAATTTGATTATTATGAAGAAATTGACGAAAGCTTACTTGATATAAATATAATAAAAATGATTATTCAGCCATTGATGGAAAATGCTGTTTTTCATGGTATAGCACCAAGTACAAAACGGTGTAAATTGATGCTTAAAATATATAAAGATGGGGATATACTTAAAATTCAGGTTTCTGATGACGGAGTAGGAATGACGCAGGATAAAGTAAAATCATTACGTGAGGAATTTCTTAAGGGGGTTATATCCGACGTACAGACTCACGGACTGCTTAGCGTAAATCAAAGATGTATGCTTTTCTACGGGCCTGAATACGGATGTGAGGTTGAGTGTGAAAACGGGGTTACGACGGTTACTGTAAAACATCCTATTTTACAAAAACGGGAGGATTAAGATATGAAAAACAAGAAGCTTGTATCGATTATGATTGCGTGCAATATAGGTATTAATTTTATGATACCGGTATATGCAGAGAATAATACGCTTGATATTAATTTTGGTGAGCTTCTCACATTACAGGAGCAAAACGGATATGCTCCTTTTGAAGGGGCTGATATGCTTGAAAATTTTTATCAGGCAAAGGCAGAGCTGCCGGAAGAAATCCCTGTATTAAATTCATTTGAAGTAAGCGGAGCGAATGTGTTTTTTGTGGATGATGAAGGTAATGACGGAGCAGAGGGCTCGCAGGAAGCACCACTTGCGACGGTGTCGGAAGCGTTAAACAGAATTTCTGGGCTGTCACAAGGTGAGCGTGATGGAGGAAGTGTGATATATCTCAGAGATGGTGAATATCATCTTAGCAATGCTTTAAATATTACATCTTCGAATACGTCTGATAACGCATCACTTTTTATTTCGGCATATGATAATGAAAATGCAGTTATAACTGCAAATGAAAGTGTGCCGTTAACTCTTGCTCAAAAAGTAACAAAGGAAAATACAAAGCTTCTTACATACAGCCGTATAAATAATAATGCAATAGGAAGGTTGTATTATATAAGCTATGAAGCTATGGGATTTGATAAAATTCCTTATGACAGCGTATTTTATATGAATGATATGCCGATGTATGTTTCAAGATACCCAAATCAGGGAACGGATACGGTAGAGAGTGTAATAAAAGACGGTTCATATATAAATAGTGAGGGTTTTGTAAGAACAGGTCTGCCAATGGAATGGAAATCACAGGATGAGCATCCTTTTACATGGAATGATACAGGCAATATTCATATGTTCGGCAGAATAGCAAACGAATGGTCATTGACTGACGGTATAGTATGGTTTGATGATAATAGCAGGACGGTAAAATCCACAAGTGCAATTACTCCTAATTATTCGCCGGTAACTACGAATTTCTGGGGTTCAATATCAAGCACATATTACTACTCAAATATTTTTGAAGAGCTTGATACATTCGGTGAATGGTTTGCTGATGATGAGGCTCAGCGGTTTTATTTCTATTTGTCTGAAAATACAGATATAAACAATACTGTTATAAATTATAGACAGCATGAAGGCTATGCAATTAATATAAACGGAGCTGACAATATAGTAATTAATGATATAACAATTTCTTATGTAGATAATGGTATTAATATTAATGACAGCAATAATGTTGTCATACAGAACTGCCATATAAATAATATTCAGTCTTTGGCAGTGAGGATGAATAATACGGAAAAATGCGGAATTTTAAATTCGGATATAAGAGATATAAAAAGCTCATATGCCGTAACTGTAACGCAATCATCAGAAAGAACCTCGGAGCTTGTACCAAGACGTAATTTTATACAAAATTCGTATATAGGAAATGTGTCACAGGCAATCAACATCAGCAATTCGACAGGTAATATATTTTCTCATAACCTTATAGAAAATACAAGCTATTCGGCTGTAAACCTTTCAGGTGCAGAAAATATATTTGAGTATAACGAATTTTCAAGTGTTGCAAATAAGATTACAGATGCCGGCGGAATATATGTCGGAGGTGATATTAAAAACAGAGCAAACACAATAAGATATAATTATTTCCATGATTCAAGACCTGATAAGAAGAATGCACGTGCCATTTATAATGACGACTGCTCGGATATGAGTTGGAATTATGGGAATGTAGTTAAAAATTTCAGCTATGGACTCTTTCAGCACAGCGGTGATGACCATGTTATAATGGATAATGTTGTTATAAATGCAGGTACTTACATAAGAAACAGTGCTGATTATGCTGTTCAGGAGACGATAATGAAAAATTATTTCTTCCAGAGTACACCACAGTTTATAACGGGATATGTAAATAATAATCTCGGAAGCAGTACCACATGGCAGACGAGATATAATGGTATCCTTAAAGAGAAGTATGAACAGGTGCTGAGTGCAAAAGCAGGATATGACAAGGATTGCGATGGGATTTATCAGAAAATATATAATGTAATCACAAGGAAGAATGTTGCATCAGATTATGCTAATGCGGACGATGTTCAAAATTGCGTTGACCTTGTTGCAGATACAGGTTGTTATTATCTGAATAACACATATGTTGTTCCGGGAAGCCGTTACAGTAACGGTTATGGCCCGTCAAACTACGGTCTGTATAATGTATGCGAGCCTGATAATGGTGGAAAACCATACGTTATATATCTTGACGAAGAAGATTATGATGTTTCAGAGCTTGTAGCAAATATGGGACTTAAAGACAGCAATATCCGTGAAGCAGAAGCACCGCAGATTTATATGGAGCAGAAAAAGGAATTTGCAATAGACGAATTTACGGGTGTTTCATGGAGCGAATCATCAAATTGCAGTTATTATAAAGCGGAGTTTGCAACGGACAGCAATTTTGAAAATATTGTAATAAGCTATGATACCGCTGATAATGAATATCCTGTTTATAGATATACTTACGATAAAGAAAATGATGTTAATGTGAAGAATAAAACAAGCGATTATGAGTTTCTTACAGATACGCCTTATTTTGTAAGAGTTACAGCAGTAAGCCTTGCAAGCTGCACAGATAACAGCAGTGATGTTTCTGATACGGTTGAGTTTATTCTGCGTGACAGCTTGAATAATAAAAAAGAGAATATAGTAGCAGAGAGCTATTTCGGAATGACAAGCATGAAAATAAAGCTTAAAGGAATCGTACCTGATTATCTTTTAAATGAACAGGATAAGCAGATTACATTAGTAATGTACGAGGACGGAAGTGATTTGGAAACGCTTGACTCAATCAGTTATATAGCTCAGATAAATCCGCAAAAAGACGGAAGCTTTGATTATATTTTCAGCAACGGTATTACGGATAAAACAAGAATAAGAGTAAAGGCAGGGGCTGATGATATTACTGATGAAGTATTTAAAAGCAGTACGGAAAATGTTACAGAAATAAGCTTCACATCAGACCTTGCAGATATAAATAAAATAATAACAGCTGTGGCAAATGTTAATAATATGTTTGGTGTTACGAATAGATGTAAGGTTATTGTTGCCGCATACGGTGAAAAGGGACAGCTTATAGGCTGTAAAACCACTGACAGCGATGAGATTGCTTTAGGCGAAACAGCAAATATTTCAAATACATATACAGTACCCGAGGGAACAAAATCAGCAAAAGCGTTTATATGGAATGAGGTAGATATGAAGCCTCTTGCAGAAGCAATACATTAAAGGAGAAGGACAATGTATAAAGAATTACTTTCAAGAATGAAAATAGAGGATAAAGCAGATATGCTTACAGGCATTGAAATGAATACAAAGGTAAAGCCGGAATACGGCATTACCGAAACTATTGAAATGTCGGACGGGCCTTCGGGTGTAAGATGTATAGTAAAGAATCCTCCTGAAATTAAGGGCGGAGATATTGCGTTTCCATGTCCTGCAGCACAGGCCGCAACATGGAATACGGAGCTTATAGAGCGTGGTGGGAATCAGCTTGCACTTAACTGCATTGCAAGAGGTGTGAGCATGATACTTGCTCCCGGAGTTAATATAGTAAGAAGTCCTCTTTGCGGAAGAAATTATGAGTATTTTTCAGAGGATCCGTATCTTTCAGGTGAAATGGGAGCGGCATATATCAAAGGTGTTCAGGACTATGGCGTAGGAACGAGCGTTAAGCATTATGCGGCGAATCAGCAGGAAAATCACCGCAGAGTTGTGAATGCGGAAATTTCGGAGCGTGCGTTAAGAGAAATTTATTTGACTGTGTTTGAAATTATCGTAAAAAAGACTAATCCGACGTCGGTTATGTGTGCGTATAATAAAGTGAATGGTCATTACTGTTCAGAAAATAAAAAGCTTTTAACTGACATTTTAAAAGACGAATGGGGTTATGACGGTGCCGTCATTTCCGACTGGGGTGCTGTTTATGATGTTGCAAAGGCAGTTAAAGCAGGAACAGACCTTGTTATGCCTTCCAGAAAAAACATAATAGAAGAGGTTATGCAGGCACTGCAGAATAAAGAAATTACGGAAGCAGAAATAGACAAGGCAGTAACAAATGTGCTTAATATGGTAAAAAGAATTAATGAAATGCCAAAGCCTGCAGAAAGCTTTGACAGAGCAAAAGCACATGAGGTTACGGTGGAAATGGCAAGAGAAAGTATTACACTTTTGAAAAATGATAATATTTTGCCGATTAAACAGGGGCAGTATAAAAAAATCGGTGTTGTCGGATATTTTGGAGATAAGCCTACATTAGGCGGCGGAGGCGGAAGCGGTGTTGTATCTGTTGAAGATGAGAGTATTGATTCGCCGTTGGAGTACATAAAGAAATACGCAGAAGAGGTTATGTATGCACCGTTATACGATGAGCTTGGCGGAAATGTCAGCTTTGCTAATATGATTGACATTCAGAACATTGCAAAGGAATGTGAAATAATAATCATGTTTGCCGGTAATCATCCGTATTGGGAGGTAGAAGGCGAGGACAGAGACAGTCTTGAACTACCGACACATATGATTCGTCTTGCAGATGAGTGTTCAAGATTTTGCAAAAATACAGTTATAGTAACACAGACGGGTTCGGCATATGCACCGTTTATGAGACTCGTACAGCCTAAGGCTATTGTACAGATGTGGTTTGCCGGCGAGGGCGGAGGTCAGGCGATTGCAGATGTTCTGTTTGGAAAGGCAAATCCGAGTGGAAAGCTTCCTGTGACATTTATGAAGGAAATTAATCCTGATGTAAAATTCTGTGCAGATGGAAGATATATGGATTATAAGGATGGCTTGTTTGTGGGCTACAGATATTATGATGAGCATACGGACAAAATATGGTATCCGTTCGGACATGGCTTGTCATATACGACATTTGAGTATTCTGATATTAAGGTTACATCAGAGGATTCATTATCTGCTGAGGTATCGTTTGATATTACAAATAAAGGAGCTATGGCAGGTAAAGAGGTTTGTCAGGTGTATGTTGCACCGCTTGAAAGTTCTGTTCTTCGACCGATAAAGGAATTAAAGGGATTTGAAAAAATTTCGCTTGAGCCGGGGGAAACAAAACGTGTAAAGATATTTCTTAATGAGCGTGCTTTTGCGTATTATAACACTAATATAAATGATTGGCACGCAGAATCGGGTAAGTATGACATCCTTGTAGGAGCGTCATCGCAGGATATAAGATTATCTGCTCAAATAGAAATTATAAATCATGACGAGTATACAATAAACAGAGAAAAATGGTCAAACATCACCGATAAGCTTATTATGGCAGGGGATGAATAAGATATTCTTTTAAAGGGACATCTTTGTTGGAATTTCAAATAAAAAGGCTGTGATTCAATCAGAATCACAGCCTTTTTTAACTATTCTTTATCTTCTTTTATAATTGCTATAGCAAGCTCTTTAAGCTGTGCTTCATCAACCGTACCCGGTGCGGCTGACATAAGCTCAGATGCATTCTGAACCTTCGGGAATGCTGTAACGTCTCTTAAGCTGTCGCATCCGCACATAATCATGGCAAGTCGGTCAAGACCTATACCCATACCTCCGTGAGGTGGTGCTGCGTATTTATATGCTTCAACAAGGAATCCGAACTTGGCTTCGATTTCTTCGTCTGTAAGGCCAAGAGATTCAAACATCTTCTGCTGAAGCTCATAGTCTGTGATACGGATTGAACCGCTTGAAAGCTCTGTGCCGTTTAACACAAGGTCGTATGCTTTTGCAATTACCTTTGAAGGGTCAGTATCAAGATACTGAATACATTCATCCATAGGCATTGTGAACGGGTGATGCATAGCTACCCAGCTTTCTGTATCCTCATCATATTCAAAGAATGGGAATTCGGTAATCCAAAGGAAGTTATATCCCTCAGGGATAATATCAAGCTGTTTTGCAACAGTAAGTCTTAAAGCACCAAGAACAGGAAGTGTAACCTTGTTCTTATCTGCAATAATCAATACTACGTCACCTTTTTCAGCTCCGCACTTATCAAGTATAGCGTTCAATTCGCCTTCGCCTAAGAATTTAGCAAATCCGCATGAAGGCTCATCGTCAACCCAACGGATAAATGCAAGACCTTTTGCACCGATACCGCGAACATATTCAGTAAGCTTGTCAATTTCTTTTCTTGTAAGAACTGATGCCGCATTCTTTGCAGTGATTGCTCTTACTGAGCCGCCTGCTTCTATAGCTGATGTGAACACGCCAAAGCCGCTGTTCTTTACGATTTCAGAAAGGTCGGTAATTTCCATGCCGAATCTTGTATCAGGCTTGTCTGAGCCGTATCTTTCCATTGCATCCTTATATGTTAAACGAGGCAACGGTGTAGGGATATCAACATCAAGTACGTCCTTAAACACTCTCTGGATAAAGCCTTCTCCGATTTCAAGAATATCTTCAACGTCAACAAAAGACATTTCCATATCTATCTGAGTAAATTCAGGCTGTCTGTCAGCTCTTAAATCCTCATCACGGAAACAGCGTGCAAGCTGAATGTATCTGTCATAGCCTGCAATCATAAGAAGCTGTTTATAAATCTGAGGTGACTGAGGAAGAGCATAGAAGCTTCCGTGATGGATTCTTGAAGGTACAATATAGTCTCTTGCACCCTCGGGTGTTGATTTCATCATCATTGGAGTTTCAATTTCGATAAATCCGTTTTCAGCAAAGTAGTCTCTTGCTGATTTTGCTATTTTACTTCTTGTTATAAGATTCTTTTGAAGAACATTTCTTCTTAAATCAAGATAACGGTATTTTAATCTTAATTCCTCATTTACCTTTATATCGTCAACAATCTCAAACGGTGGAGTCTGAGCTTTTGCAAGAATACGTAAATCGTCAACTGCAATTTCGATATTACCTGTTTTGATTTTATCTGTTTTACTTTCACGCTCTCTTACTACACCTTTTGCCATTACAACAAACTCACTTCGGCAAGTTGCCGCTTTTTTGAACAGCTCTCTGTCTGTTTCGTCGTCAAATGCAAGCTGAACAATACCTGTTCTGTCTCTTAAATCTATAAAAATAAGATTTCCTAAATCTCTTATTTTCTGAACGTATCCTCCAACAACTGCAACTGAGCCGATATTTTCAACATCGTTACAGTATGAGGTACGCTTTAATCCATTCATTGTATCCATAAATTTCCTCCAAAAATCAGTATGAGTTAATTATACTACTTTTATAAAAAAATGTCAAGTTAAAAGCTCTTATCAGCTTAGTTTTTTTCATTCTTTATTTTTCTTTAACTCCGCAATTTCACGTTCAAGAGTAGCAACGTGAACAGAAAGTGTACATAGCTGTTGAGTAATAGGGTCGGGGATTTTTATCTGGTCAAGGTCACAATCATTGATATTAACTCCGTCACGCTTGACAACTCGTGCAGGAATTCCGACTGCAGTAGAATTTGCAGGGACTTCATTAAGAACAACCGCTCCTGCGGCTATTTTTGAATTATCTCCGACTGTAAAAGGACCTAATACCTTTGCACCGCTTCCTACCATTACGTTATTGCCAAGAGTTGGGTGGCGTTTGCCTGATTCTTTACCTGTACCGCCAAGAGTTACTCCCTGATAAATCGTGCAGTTATCGCCGATTATCGTTGTTTCACCTATCACAACACCCATTCCGTGGTCAATCATTAGCCCTCTTCCGATTTGGGCGGCAGGGTGAATTTCGACACCCGTAAAAAATCTGCCTGTCTGCGAGAGCATTCGCCCGATAAATTTCATTTTATGCGTATAAAAAAAGTGAGCGACTCTGTGCCACATAAGAGCATGAAACCCAGAATAGAGGAAAAATACTTCAAAGCCGTTACGTGCGGCAGGGTCTCTCTGAAGTATTGATTGTATATCATATCTTAACGATTTAAACATAATTAATCAACTGCCTTAAAATATATTTTTGATTATCCCGAAAGCCAATAGTGACATAACCAGTCCGGCGGTAAGAACACCTAAGAAAATTGCTATAAGTGCTTTCCATTTTTTCATACCGAAAAGTACGGCAATAAGACTTCCTGTCCATGCACCTGTACCGGGCAACGGAATTGCAACGAACAGAAACAATCCGAAATATCCGTATTTTTCTATTTGTTCGGATTTTGAAAGAGCGCGCTTTTCGATTCCGCAGGCAAGCTTGCTCAGATGCTTTGTTTTTTTCATGAATTTGAATATTGCTTCAATAAATAACAGTATAAACGGAATTGGGAGCATATTACCGATAACTGCAGCAATAAATGTGGAAAGGAACTCCATATCCATAAAGCCTGCCGCAAGAATTGAGCCTCTCAATTCCAAAAGCGGTATCATTGACACCAAAAATACAATAAACTCTTTTGATATTTTTCCTGATAGTGATGTTACTATTGATTGTACAACTTCTTGCATAATAAAATTATCCTTTCAAATTATTATAATATAAATGAGATTGCTTTATGCAGAACTTCCATTTTTGCGTTTTTGAAGGTTCCGCCGTATTCACCGTCGATAGTCCATTTTTCGGGGACTTCAAATTCAAACTCAGCATTTGATGAACGTATCAGACGAAACTGTTCGCTTTGATCCTCGCCTGTAAAAACACCCCATAAAAGCTCCTGTGCCTGAGTAAGCGTGATAGGCTTTTTGATGAGTAAAATCTCAAACAAACCATCGTCAAACTGTACGTCATATTTATCGCTGAAGCCTATTCCTGCCATGCTTGTTGAATTTAAGATACAGCCTACGGTAAAGCTGTCGTCTATTTCATAGCTGTTATATTTCATGGTTAACTGTATTGGTTCAAGTGCAGGAATTCTTTTTATTCCTTCAACAACATATGCCGCCTGACCTAATACGTTTTTTACCTCTTGAGGAGTATCATAGGAAATATCTGTAAATGCACCGAATGCCGCAACGTAAGTAAACGGATTGCCGTTAAGAAGACCTATATCTTCGGGCGTAGGAGTTCCTGTAATAATATGCTCTGCCGCTTTAACAGGGTCTTTTGGGATTCCTCTGCTTGTGGCAAAATCATTGGTTGTTCCTGAAGGTATGTAGCCTACAGGACATCTGTTTTCCGTCGGGATTTTAAGCATACCTCTTACAGCTTCATTTAGTGTGCCGTCGCCTCCTGAAACGACAACGGTATCATATTCCTGCGCATGGTTACTTATAAGCTCAAAAGCATCATTTTTACCTTGCGTGGGATGGATGGTTACATCGTATCCGCCTTTGGTGAATATATCGGTAATTTCATAAAGGGAGTTTTTTAGCTGTCCTTTTCCTGAGTAAGGATTGAAAATAAAAAGCATTTTTTTATTCATCAAATTTTCCTGCCTTTCAGTAATTTACCAATTTATATTATACTAATAAAATACGTAAATGTCAAGTGGTTCATGATTTAAAGAGTTTAATAAAGCTTATTTTTCTATTGACTAATATATACAATTTATGGTATAATCAAAGAGATAGTGCAAAGGAGGTTTTTTAGATGCTGGCAGTTGAAAGACGTAATACGATAGAACAGATTATAAATGAAAATAAAAGTGTACTTGTAGTAGATTTAGCAAAGCAGTTTGAGGTTACTACGGAAACAATACGAAATGACTTGTTAAAGCTTGAAAAGCAGGGGGTTCTGATACGAACCTACGGCGGTGCTACATTGGTTGAGAATAATGCTCTTGACCTTACAATAACTGAACGTGATATTGTCAATTACGAAGAAAAACAGCGTATCGGTAAGCGTGCGGCGCAAATGATACGTAACGGTGAAACTATTTTCCTTGACGCAAGCACCTCGGCGTGGCATCTGGCAAGAAATATTAAAGAAAAGAGCGGAATAACTGTTATAACGAATGCATCTAAAATTGCCGCTGAGCTTGCGGAGTGTGATTCTGTAAGAGTTGTATGTACGGGTGGCGAGCTTACGCCTAAGAACATGTCGTACGTGGGAAGAATAGCAGAAAAAACCATACGTGAAAATTATTTTGCCAATAAATGCTTCTTTTCATGCCGTGGCGTGACTCTCTCTCGTGGGCTTGTGGACAGCAGTGAGGCAGAAGCGGAAATAAAAAAGACTATGATAAATAACAGCGAAACGTCAATATTCCTGTGTGACCATAATAAGCTCGGAAAGCTTGGTGTTCCGTCAATAGTAGGTCTTGACAGAATTGACAGCTTTATTACAGATGTTCAGCTGAGCGAAGAATGGAATGAAGCGCTTGATAAATATGATGTGAATTTAATAACGGTATAAAAATAAGCCCTGAAAGATTATTTCTTTCAGGGCATTTTATTATTTCTTGTTTGAAGCCTGTTCAAGCTTTGTATGACGTCTCATCTTAACTTCGTCAGAGATAGGTTTAATATCTCCTGCAGCCATAAGTGCCTGTCTTGTAAATACAGGGCCAAATAGCTCATAAATAAGAACTGCAAATAATGTTATATTTCTTATAAGGTTTCCTTCAGCTCCAAGCTGCATTGCAGTAGCACACATTCCAAGAGCGACACCTGCCTGTGGTAAAAGTGTAATACCAAGATACTTGCATATTGAAGGCTCGCAATTTGTCGCCTTTGCACTTGCAAAGCTTCCGAAATACTTACCTGCCGAACGGAAGATAATATATACAACGCCTATTACAACAATAGCCCAATCTGCAAATACGCTCAGTTCAAGCTCAGCACCGCTGATAACAAAGAACAGTGCAAAAAGCGGTGATGTCCATTTGTCAGCCATTCCCATCAAGTCGTGTGACAACGGACAAATATTACAGAATATTGTTCCAAGCATCATACATACAAGAAGTGATGAAAAACTGATATGAACAGGACCAATGTGGAAGTCAAGCATTGAAAGCGCAACTGTCAGGAATACAAACGCTATTGTCATGTTAAGACGGTTTGTATTTGAGTTAAACATCTTTTCAAGCTGTGTTAAAATCCATCCCATTAATGCACCTAAAAGCAGTGAGCAGGTGATTTCAACTAACGGATTTATTATAATTGAAACCAAATCAACTTCACCGACAATAAGTGTTTTAGCTATACCGAATGATACAGCGAACACTATAAGACCAACAGCGTCGTCAAGTGCAACGATAGGTAATAACAGATTAGTAAGAGGACCTTTTGCCTTATACTGACGTACTACCATAAGTGTCGCAGCAGGAGCTGTGGCTGTTGCAATAGCACCGAGTGTTATAAGCTGAGGTACTGTAAGCTTATCAGGCATAATTAAATGCAGTATAAACAGTGCAAGGTCTACAAGAATCGTTGCAGTTAATGCCTGAAAAATACCTATAATGATTGCCTGCTTACCTGTTTTCTTCAAATCTGATAATATGAATTCATTACCTATAGAAAATGCAATAAATCCAAGTGCCACCTCTGAAATAAGTGATAGATTTCCTACTGCTTCGCTTGAATTAAATCCTAATCCCTCGACACCTAATCTTCCTATAAAATAAGGGCCGATTAATACACCTGCAATAAGATATGCTGTTACTGACGGAAGCTTCAGAGGCTTGAAAGCTCTTGTCATAAGAAGTCCGCCAAGTAAAGCAATAGAAACTGATAATAATGTACTCATGATTTTATTTTGTGTCCTTCCTTTTGATTATATGTCATAATCTAATTTAAACTGTTCACCACAGCCGTATTTTTCATAAACATAGTCAATATCCTTATCGCCACGTCCTGAAAGACAAGCAAGGATTGAACCTGATTTATGTTCTTTTGCATAACGTATAGCGTATGCTACGGCATGAGCACTTTCGATAGCAGGGATAATACCCTCGTATCTTGAAAGCAGGAAGAAAGCTTCCATTGCTTCTTCATCTGAAACTGTTTCATAATTAACACGGTTCATGTCTCTTAAATGCGCATGCTCAGGGCCAACACCCGGATAGTCAAGCCCGCTTGCTATTGAATAAACCGGTAACGGCTCACCTGCTTCATCCTGAAGCACGTATGTGTCAAAGCCGTGAATTCTGCCCTTTGTTCCGAACTTCATTGTGGCGGCATGGTCACCGACCTTTTCGCCTCTGCCAAGAGGTTCAATGCCGTAAATGTCTACAGGGTCAGCAAGGAACGGAACAAACATACCAAGTGAGTTTGAACCACCGCCAACACAAGCACAAACAGCATCAGGCATAATACCCGTCATTTCTAAGAACTGCTCTCTTGCTTCTATTCCTATAACCGACTGGAAATCTCTCACCATCTTCGGGAATGGGTGAGGGCCAAGTGCTGAACCGATACAGTAAATTGCATTGTCATATTCCTTTAAATATGCTTCAAATGCCGCATCTACTGCTTCTTTAAGAGTTTTTAAGCCTGCTGTAACAGGGATAACATTTGCACCAAGCATTTTCATTCTTATAACATTCGGATGCTGTTTTTCAATATCAACTTCGCCCATGTATACGTCACATTCCATGCCGAAATATGCTGCAGCTGTTGCTATTGCAACACCGTGCTGACCTGCGCCTGTTTCAGCAATAAGCTTTTTCTTACCCATATACTTAGCAAGAAGTCCTTCTCCCATACAGTGGTTAAGCTTGTGAGCACCTGTATGGTTCAAGTCCTCTCTTTTAAGGTATATCTGGCAGTTTCCGAATATCTTTGAAAGTCTTTCGCAGTGATATACCGGAGTTGGTCTGCCCTGAAATTCCTTTCTTATTCTGCGAAGCTCGCTGATAAACTGTGCCGAATGACATATAGCTTCATATGCGTCGTCTGCTTCCTTAAAAGCAGGCACAAGGGCTTCCGGCAGATATGCTCCGCCATGCTCTCCGAAATATCCTTCACTGTTAGGAAATTCCTTCAAATAGTTTTCAAAATTTTTATAGTTATTCATAATATATAACCTCTTTTATTTACGGCTTTTTAAATATTCAGCTTTTCCTTCTTCGTACAGATTTCTGCCCTCGCTGTCTATTATAACAACAAGAGGCATTTCTTCAACGTATAGCTTTCTGAGTGCTTCTGCACCCAAATCCTCGTATGCGATAAGCTCCGCACTCTTTATGCACTTTGCAAGCAAAGCACCTGCTCCGCCGATTGCACCGAAGTAAACTCCGCTGTACTTTTTCATGGCGTCAATAACCTCAGGCAGACGGGCACCTTTGCCTATCATTCCTCTTGCACCGACTGACATCATAGTAGGTGCATAAGCATCCATACGTCCGCTTGTTGTAGGGCCTGCTGAGCCAATTACCTGACCCGGCTTTGCAGGTGTAGGGCCTACATAATAAATGGTAGCGTCTGTTGGGTCAAATGGCAGTTCCTCGCCTTTGGCAAGAGCCTCGCACATTCTCTTGTGACCTGCGTCACGTGATGTATAAATTGTACCTGTAAGATATACTGTATCTCCTGCATGAAGAGTCTTTGCAAGCTCCTCTGTAAGAGGTAATGTTATATGCTTTTCCATTTATATCACCTCCGACTTATGACGTGTAACGTGGCAGTTTATATTAACCGCACACGGCATTCCTGCAATGTGTGTAGGAAGAGTTTCGATATTCAGTCCGATTGCTGTTGTTCTTCCGCCAAATCCCTGAGGGCCAATACCAAGCTTGTTGATTTTATCAAGCATTTCAACCTCAAGGTCAGCGTAATATGGGTCAGGATTTGATGAGTCTATCGGACGCATAAGAGCCTTCTTTGCAAGCAAAGCTGCTTTATCAAACGTACCGCCTATACCAACACCCACAACCATAGGAGGACATGGGTTAGGACCTGCTGTTTCAACAACCTCAAGTATAAAATCCTTTATACCCTGCAAGCCTGCTGATGGCTTGAACATACGAATCATACTCATGTTCTCACTTCCAAAACCCTTAGGGCCTACAGTGATTTTTATATTTTCGCCGGGAACGATTTCAGTATAAATCATAGCAGGTGTGTTGTCACCTGTGTTGCCTCGTCTTATCGGGTCTTTTACGACTGACTTTCTTAAATATCCCTTGTCATATCCTCTGCGGACACCTTCGTTTACGGCGTCTGTTAAATCGCCGCCGACAATATGAACGTCCTGACCGATTTCAAGGAATACGCAAGCCATACCTGTATCCTGACAGATAGGAACATTTTCACTATCTGCAATTTCAAAATTAGTTATAATGTTATCAAGAACGCCCTTGGCAATATCCCAGTCCTCGCACGCTCTGCAATTTTTAATTGCACATTTTACATCTTCAGGAAGATGATTATTTGCTTCTATACATAGCTTTTCAACTACGTCTGTTATAGCATTTACGTTAATCTCACGCATAATAGTATACTCCTTTTAGAATAAAATAATTATAAACTGTGATACAAGTACAACAGCGATAAGTGCTATCGGATATGTTGCCGCGTAAGCTGCTGCAACGTCCTCTGTTCCTGCTGTTCCGATAAGAGTTCCCAAAGCCGGTGTTGATGTCATACCGCCTGTTATTGAGCCTAAGTTGTTAAGAAGGCTTAGCTTTAGTACGTACTTAGCAAAGAAATAACCTACTAACATAGGAATGATTGTCATTATAACACCGTATACGAAATACATTGGGTCAAAGTTAGCAACGAAGTCTGCACCGCCCGGTATACCGGCACCCACAAGGAAAAGAACAAGTCCAAGCTCTCTGAAAAGCTTTAAGGTTGACTGTTCAGGCATCATATTAAGCTTGCCTATTCTTCCAAAATGTCCAAAAACAAGTGAAGCTAAAAGACATCCGCCTGTAGTTGTAAGTGAGAAGCAGGTTCCTGAAAGTCCGTCAGCGCTTAAAGGAATCTTGATTCTTCCAAGGAAGGTTCCTATTACAGCAGCAAGGGCAAATGCTGCAAAGCCGTGACCGTCAAGCGATAGAAGATTTCCTGAGAATACCTTCTTGTTAACTTCCTTTTCATCAGTTTGAACAAGCTTTGCTCTTTCTTCATCCATATTTGCCTTTGTGATTTTAGGGATAATCTGAACGAATAAGACAACACCGATAACACCGAATATGTATGCAATACCGTGACCTACTGATACAAGACTTGTAAATTCCTCTGCAACGGTTGCCTTTGCGGCTGAGAATGCAGGGGTTGAGGTAAGTGAACCTGAAAGTAACCCTACTATCATAGCAACAAAGCCGTCAAGACTGTCAATAGAAGAGCCAAAGCCGATAGCTTTACCAATATATATACAGCCTACAGCCGCCAGACCTCCGGCTAAAATTACAATCAAGCCTAAAAGAACATAGGATTTAAAGTTTTTCTTCATGTTGCCAAAGAATTTAGGACCTGCAATAAATCCAACTGAAGTTACAAAAAGAATTAGTCCGAGACTTTCAACAATTTCAAGTGCTTTATCAGCAAAACCTACTTCAGCAGCACCCTTTATAATCAACTGTTCTTCTAATGGTGTAAAGAACAAAGCACCGAATAAAAGTGCAACAACGAATACGCCTGCATCACCAAGTGATACACCCTTTATTGTTATTCTGCCAAGAGAATAGCCTGCAAACAGAATAGCAAAAATACAAAACATCAAAAATGTTATACCTGTAATAGGAATAACTCCTCCTAAAAGTGTCATATATAAAACTCCTTTCACAATTATTCAGAGAGGGAGACCCTCTCTGAATATAAAAACTTATCTTTCATGTCTTGCATATTTAGGAAGAAGAAGCGGTGAAACATCATCAGTTGCAATACCTGCCTTCTCAAGCTCTGCAGCATAATCCTCAATATGCTTTAATGTCATTGTTCCAAGCTCGGTTGTCTTTGCCTTTGCAGCGGCAGCCTTACCTGCGTTACGTCCGAATACGATAATATCCAGAAGTGAATTACCCATAAGACGGTTTCTGCCGTGAATTCCGCCTACAGCTTCACCTGCAACAAGAAGATTGTCTATTGCCTTTGTGAAACCGTCGCCGCCGATTTCAAGTCCGCCGTTCTGATAGTGAAGTGTCGGATATACAAGTATCGGCTGCTTTCTCATATCTATACCGTAGTTTAAGTACATTCTCATCATGGCAGGGATTCTCTTTTCGATTGTTCCTTCGCCACCAAGCATTTCAATCATCGGAGTATCAAGCCATACGCCGCTTCCAAGAGGGGTATCAACACCCTTGCCTCTGTCTGAACATTCACGTATAATTGAAGCCGCTGCAACGTCACGTGTTTCAAGCGGATGCATGAAAGCTTCGCCTTCTACATTAACAAGCATTGCTCCAAGTGAACGAACCTTTTCTGTTACCAATGCACCAAATATCTGTGAAGGATAAGCAACACCTGTAGGGTGGTACTGAATTGTATCCTGATACAATAGCGGAGCACCTGCACGGTAGCCTAAGATAAGTCCGTCTGCTGTTGCACCGTAGTGATTTGATGTAGGGAAGTTCTGATAATGCAGACGTCCTGCACCGCCTGTTGCGATAACAACAGTCTTTGCTCTTGCAACAAGATAATCATCTGTTTCCATATTCAGAAGCACTGCACCTGCAACCTGACCCTTTTCGTCCTTTATAAGTTCTACTGCTGATGTGAATTCAACAACAGGAATCTGACGGTTAATAACCTCATCACGAAGTGTACGCATGATTTCAGCACCTGAATAGTCCTTACAAGCGTGCATTCTCTTTCTTGATGTACCGCCGCCGTGAGTTGTTACCATTCTGCCGTCTGCGTCCTTATCGAACATAACACCAAGCTCATTTAACCAACGTATTGCATCGGGAGCTTCCATAACAAGTCTCTTTAAAAGCTCAGGTCTTGCGGCAAAGTGACCGCCGCCGAAAGCGTCAAGATAGTGCTGAACAGGTGAGTCGTTCTCCTTGTCAGCTGCCTGAATACCGCCCTCTGCCATCATTGTGTTGGCATCGCCGATTCTAAGCTTTGTAACTATCATTACGTTTGCACCTAATTCATGGGCTTCAATAGCTGCTGAAGCACCTGCACCGCCGCCGCCTATGATAAGCACGTCAACGTCATAATCCACTTTATTCAAATCAACCTTATCATTTAAAAGACGGCTGTTTGAGTGAAGAAGATTTCCTAATTCTGTAGGGATTTTTTCGCCCTTGTTAGGACCAATTTTTATTTCTGTAAAGCCTTCTGCTCTGTAATCAGGGTGATACTGTTTAAGAAGGGCTTCCTTTTCTTCTGCAGTCATTCTTCTCGGTTCAACGCCCATACGAGCAGCTCTTGTAGCTTCAACCTTTTTGATTGACTCAAGCATTTCGGATGTAAACATATTTCATTCCCTCCTTATTTCTCAATATCTCTTGTATTATAAAGCTCTTTCATTTCTGCGATTGGCTTTTGCATAATCTGCTCAATCAAATCATCATATGCACCTTCGTTGATTTCGCCTACACGTGCTGTAAGATGCTCTGATTCAGGAGCAATAAACTTACCTACAAGACGTCTTGCAAGCAATGCAACCATCGGATGTGAAATACCTGCAGGACATCTTACTGTACAGCATCCGCAGGCTACGCAGTCAAATGATTCCTCTGCACACTTTTCAAAATCACCTCTCTGAGCGTATGCAATGTACTGCATTACGTTCAAGCCCTGTGTACAAGCCTTTGTGCAGGCATTACAGCCAATACAGCTGTAAATTTCAGGATATAATTCCATCATAATCTGCTTCTTTGCTTCGATACTGTTTATATCATATGTTCTCTTGTCAGTCGGGAAGAACGGAATGCTTGCAACGCACATTCCCTCCTGAACCTGTGTCTGACAGGCAAGACAGGTTTTAAGCTCATTTTTACCTTTTATTCTGTATATGGTAGCACAAGCACCGCAGAAGCCATGACGGCAGCCGCAGCCTCTTTTTAGAGTATAGCCTGCGTATTCCATAGCTGTCATTATGGTTAAATCAGCAGGAACGCTGTAGTGCTTACCGAAGAAATAAACATTTACCATGTTTTCCATTTTGTATATATTCCTTTCTAT
>JAZSPM010000049.1:0-10029 GCA_045537455.1 Candidatus Ornithomonoglobus sp.
GATGAAGCGGCGGCGGTCAAACTTCAAAGTATATTCTGCCCTGCTGATAAAACGCAAACAGGCTAATACCATATAACGGACAAATAACGGACAAAATGAAAAAAAGCTCTTAAAAAGCACTTATAAAATCAAAACAAAAAACGGCTAAAACTACAGTGTTCAAGCCGTTTTTTCTTTACTTGCATATCATCAAGATTATGTTTGCTCAATTAATACTTAATTAGTTGGAAAGCTTTTTCTCAACTGTCTTTATTGAGTCTCTTTCCATTTTGATATAGCTTACCTGTCCCGGTGTACCGACATTTCCTGTTTCAATAACAACAGTGTTATCCTTTATTCTATCAATCTTACCCATGATGCCTCCGATAGTAACAATTTTATCTCCTACCTTCATTGAGTCAAGCATCTTCTTGTTTTCCTTTTCACGCTTACGCTGAGGTCTTATCATCATAAAGTACATAAGAACTATGATAAGTATAAGCGGAAGGAATGATGAAATCAATGCTCCTATTCCCATTGCAGCATCCGGAGCAGCAGCTCCTGTACCGTTTGCAACATATCCTGCTGCATCTATAGCTTCCTGAGAAACCGTTCCTCCTGCAGCTAAGGCAGTAATACCAAATAAATTCATGTTTATTTTCTCCTTTTTTCTTAGTTTTAGATACATTTGTCAGTATATCATATATTTTCCGTATTTGCAAGCATTATTTTAATAAATTCATATTTTGTTAATTTTTCTCAGATTTTCAGCCATAGAAATCAGTTCTTCATTTTTTGCAACAAATTCACCGTATTCACGGACTCTTATATGCTGATTCCTGTACGCAAGCTCTTTGCTTGAAAACTCTCTCAACACGCTTATTACCTCACACAGATTTTTTTCTTCTTCAAAATACGGATTTTCAAAGTCAAGCAAATAGCAATAACCATTTTCCATCCTGTATAATGAATTTGTACTGTGTACTTCATCGTTTATCATCGTAACAGCCTTACACAAATCATCAAAGCTTTCAAAATAATATGTACCCGTGCCCTTGCGTTTTTCATTCACACGTGCAATTATCCGCTTTCCGTTTCTGACTGTTTCCGTAACACCTTTACTTACACAATTTATTTTACTTATTAAAATAGTCATTCCGTCACCCATGCTCTGAGCCTCAACAACCACCTGACCGTTGTGCAGATTAAATCCCGTTTCCTTATGAACAGTGTCCATTATTTTAAATAAAAAATTATGAAGCTCTGCTGAATTTCTTGAAAGACGCTCTGCGTTTATATCAAACCCCATCATATCATCACCCGTAAGAGTTACTCTTACCTTATTGGAGTTAAGCTTTTCTATTCTCATCCTGATACCCCTTCCTGTCAATAAGCACTGATGCTCTATAATATTCCGTAATCCCCCATACTGTGCGAAGAGCTTGTACATATACTTACTGATACTTATCTATTATACTACAAAAAACTTCATTTGGGAATACCTTTTTGAAAATTTATTTTTAAAATATATGGGACACGGGGAATTTTTCTGATTAACAGGTATAATCAGGTAATTACAGGGTAATAATACCAATACAAAGGAGGTCATGAAAATGGCAAATGAAAAAAACTCAAAAAGGCTGCCGGGCTTTTACATAGCACTGTGCTGCTGTGTATTGGTTATCGGTATAGCCGGATATTTTACTGAACGACAAGATACCAAACCTCAGGATACAAACCGTATAGTAAGCAAGACTGAAATTCAAGGAGAAGTCCTCCCTACTGCATCAGTAATACCTGAAGTTATATCAGTAAACGAAACTATAACTATTGAAGAACCCACACCGACAGAAGCACCTGTATCAGAACCTACGGAAGCTCCGCCCGAATATACAGTGGACAACCCCGATGTAATGGAAACAGCTATTCAGGTTGAAGCAGAAGAACTTATTTTCTCAATGCCTGCAAGCGGAGAGGTTCTTGCACAATATTCATCCGAGCTTTTATTTAACGAAGCTTTAGGCGACTACCGTGCACATAACGGAATTGATATAGCCGCAGACGAAGGCTGCAGTATCAGTGCGGCTGCCGACGGAACCGTTGATGATATTTACTCCAATGCCTTCGGTGACGGAATAACAATTTCTCATTCTGACGGGATCATTACCAAATATATGTGTCTTGGCGGAGTTGAAAATTTAAAAGCCGGTGACACAGTAAAAGCCGGTGATGTAATCGGTACAGTAGGTAAAAGCAAGGGCGAAAACGTAACAGAGCCGCATCTTCATTTTGAAGTTTTCAAAGACGGAATACCTGTTAATCCAATGGAATATCTGAAATGAATATCGAAAAAACAAAGAATATTTTAATTGTTGCCGCATATGTATTACTCATGGTACTGTTTTTCTTCGGTGGCTATACGGTAGGCGGTATACAGCAAAAGCAGCTTGCTGTTGTTTCAACACCTCATCCAGATATTGTTCCGGCTGTGGCTATAGACGGCACTGCAAAATATCAGCTTATCCTTATAAATTCAGAGCTTTTCCTCTATAAAAACAGCGGAAATATTCACGAGCTGTTATACTCGCATCCGATAACGGAGCACATCTTCCCTCCCGAGGATATAGAAGAACTCAAACACGGAATATATTTCGACAAATTATCCGATGCACAAAGCCTCTTGGAGAACTTCGTCAGTTAATTATGAACTTTTTGTTAAAAGCTCAAAATAGAGGAAATAGAAGATTTTGAAAGAAAACAGGAGATTTTTACAGTTAATCTGTGGAAATCTCCTGTTTTTAGAGATTGATTATTTTTACCAAAAAGCACATAATAACCTTGTTAGCACTCAAAGAAGTTGAGTGCTAATAAAAATCTAAGTTAACTAAAGTTATAAATATAAAACAGGAGGTAATGGAAATGACAATTAAACCATTAGCAGACAGAGTTGTTATCAAGATGCTTGAAGCTGAAGAAACAACAAAGAGCGGAATTATTCTTACATCAAAAGCACAGGAAAAGCCGCAGGTTGCAGAGGTAGTTGCAGTAGGCCCCGGCGACAAGGACGTTACAATGGAAGTAAAGGTAGGCGACAAGGTGCTTATCTCAAAATACGCTGGAACAGAAGTAAAGGTTGACGGCGAGGAATACACAATCCTTAAGCAGTCAGACATTCTTGCAACAGTTGAATAATTTATAGAAAAGAGGAAGATTAATTATGGCTAAGCAAATTAAATTCGGTCAGGACGCAAGACACTCTCTTGAGAGTGGTATCAATCAGCTTGCGGATACAGTAAAAATTACATTAGGCCCTAAGGGCAGAAACGTTGTACTTGACAAAAAGTTCGGTGCTCCGTTAATCACAAACGACGGTGTTACAATCGCAAAGGAAATTGAACTTGACGATGCATTTGAGAACATGGGTGCACAGCTTGTTAAGGAGGTTGCTACAAAGACAAACGACGTAGCAGGTGACGGTACAACAACCGCTACACTTCTTGCACAGGCACTTGTAAGAGAGGGCTTAAAAAATGTTGCAGCAGGCGCTAACCCTATGATTGTAAGAAAGGGTATTCAGAAGGCTGTTGACGCAGCAGTTGAAAAGCTTGTTGCTACTGCAAAGAAGGTTGACGGTAAAGAGGACATCGCAAGAGTTGCAGCAGTTTCAGCCGCTAACGAGGAAATCGGCGAGCTTATTGCAGAAGCGATGGAAAAGGTTACATCAGACGGTGTTATCACTGTTGAGGAATCAAAGACAGCTGAAACATATTCAGAAATCGTTGAGGGTATGCAGTTTGACAGAGGCTACATCACACCTTACATGGTAACAGATACAGACAAGATGGAAGCTGTTATAGACGATGCATTCATTCTTATCACAGACAAGAAAATTTCAAGCATTCAGGAAATTCTTCCGCTTCTTGAACAGCTTGTTCAGGCAGGCAAGAAGATGGTTATTATTGCTGAGGACGTTGAGGGCGAGGCTCTTTCAACACTTATCGTTAACAAGCTAAGAGGAACATTCACTTGCGTTCCTGTTAAGGCTCCTGGCTTTGGCGACAGACGTAAGGAAATGCTTCAGGATATAGCTATTCTTACAGGCGGTCAGGTTATAAGCGAAGAGCTTGGTCTTGATTTGAAGGACACAACAATCGACCAGTTAGGCCGTGCAAGACAGGTTAAGATTCAGAAGGAAAACACAGTTATCGTTGACGGTATGGGTTCAAAGGACGCTATTGCCGACAGAGTTAACGTAATCAAAAACTCAATCGAGCAGACAACATCAGATTTCGACAGAGAGAAGCTTCAGGAAAGACTTGCAAAGCTTGCAGGCGGTGTTGCAGTTATCAAGGTTGGTGCTGCTACAGAAACTGAAATGAAAGAAATGAAGCTAAGAATAGAGGACGCTCTTGCAGCTACAAAGGCAGCAGTTGAGGAAGGTATAATCGCAGGTGGCGGAACAAGCTACATTGATGTTATCCCAACAGTTGCGGCACTTCTTGAAGCTACAGAGGGTGATGAAAAGACAGGTGTTCAGATAGTATTGAAGGCACTTGAAGAGCCATGCTGGCAGATTGCAAAGAATGCCGGTCTTGAGGGTTCAGTAATTGTTGACAAGGTTAAGAGCTGTAACGCAGGCATAGGCTACAACGCACTTACAGAGGAATACGTTGATATGCTTGCTTCAGGTATCGTTGACCCGGTTAAGGTTACAAGAAGTGCACTTCAGAACGCAGCTTCTGTTGCTTCAATGGTGCTTACAACAGAGAGCCTTGTTGCAGATAAGCCTGAGCCTCCGGCTCCTGCGCCTGCAATGGACCCGTCAATGGGCGGAATGTATTAATAAATATAGATAACAAAACCTCAGACACAGCATCTGAGGTTTTTTATTTTTTTATTGACATTATAAGCAAATAATGGTACAATTATTATAGACAACTTAGTTTTAGAGAGGAGATTACAAACATGAAAAAAAAGCTTTTAGGTACGATTTTAGGATGTGCAGTATTGTCTTTGGGATGTACTGCATTTTCAGCACAACAAATTAAAATTGTTGTAGGTGGAGCAAAATTAGAAACTGATGTTGCACCTATAATAATGAGTGACAGAACAATGCTGCCTGTTAGAGCAGTATTTGAAGCACTTGGCGCAAAGGTCGATTACATTGCTGAGGAACGAAAGGTTGTTGCAGTAAAAAAAGACACAACAGTAGAATTTGTCATAGACAGCAATATAATGACTATAAACGGTGAAGAACAAAAAATAGATGTTCCCGCAACTATAATAAATGACAGAACGCTTGTTCCTGTAAGAGCCTGTGCGGAAGCTTTTGATTTAAAGCTAGATTGGAACGATGACACAAAAACAGTAAAAATTAAAAAGCCCGTTTCTCTTATTTCCGAAACCTCTGCCGGCGAAAAATCCCAATATGATGAAAACGGTAATCTGATATATTGGGAAAATGCCTACGGTGGTTGGGCAAAATATACATATGACGAAAACAATAAGCTAATATATTGCGAAAATTCAGACGGTTGGGAAAAGTATAACTACGATGACCAAGGTAATGAAATATATTTTGAAAGCTCTGAAGGAATTTGGATAAAGTGTGAATATGACGAAAACAATAATCTGATATATCGAGGAAATTCAGACGAGTGGGAAAAGTATAGCTATGATGAAAATGGAAATCATACATATTTTGAAAACTCAAATAGGATTTGGATCAAGCGTACATATGATGAAAATAACAATCTGACATATCAGGAAAATTCTGATGGGAGTTGGGGAAAATACATTTATGATGAAAACGACAATCTGACATATTTTAAAAAATCAACAGGTGGTTCAACAAAATACACTTATGATAAAAACCACAACCTACTTTACACCGAAAACTCCAATGGTGTTTGGGAAAAATACATTTATGATGAAAATGGGAATAAAATACATTATGAACATTCCTCAGGGCATTCGATTGATTATCAATATAATGATAACTGTGATTTAATATATTGGAAAAGCTCTGACGGAAGTTGGTGCAAATACGAATATGACGAAAACGGTAATATGATATATCAGGAAGATTTTAAAGGAAATACAATTAAATATATAGTAATAGAAAAATAATAGTAATAAATATCCCAAAAACACTCCGATTTTTCGGAGTGTTTTTACATATAATTAACTTTTTTGCAATTTACTATTGAAAAAATTCAAATAATATAGTATAATATATAAGATAAAATACCGATGCTATGCGCAGCGTCACAGGAGGAAGGATAATGGATCTGGATTTAAAAGAAATCGAAAAAGCGGCACAACGTCTGAAAGGTACAATACATAGGACAAAAATCGAAAAAAGTACAACCTTTTCAGCAATGTCCGGTGGAGAAATATACCTGAAGTTTGAAAATCAGCAAAAAACAGGCTCATTCAAAATAAGAGGTGCATCAAACAAAATTGCGGCACTTATTGAGCGTGGTGAAATCACTTCGGGAGTAGCTTCATCAGCCGGAAATCACGCACAGGGAGTTGCATATGCTTCAAAGGTGCATGGAATCCCTGCAACTATCGTTATGCCTAAGTCAACTCCTATAGCAAAGGTTGCGGCTACTGAGGGCTACGGTGCAAAGGTGGTTCTTCATGGCGACTGCTACGACGACGCTTATGCAAAGGCTGTTGAAATCCGTGAGACTGAGGGTGCTACATTCCTTCATCCTTACGATGACCTTGAGGTTATGGCAGGTCAGGGTACAATCGGTATTGAAATTCTTGAGGATTTACCGACTGTCGATATGGTAATCGTTCCGGCAGGCGGCGGCGGACTCCTTGCAGGAGTTGCGGCTTGTATAAAGCAGATAAATCCAAGAATAAAAATTGTGGGAGTTCAGGCTGAGGGTGCTCCTGCAATAGCAAATTCTTTCAGAAAGAAAAAGCATACCTCAACAGACTCAGCAACAACAATCGCTGACGGTATTGCAGTAAAATGCCCCGGCGAAAATACAGTTGAGCTTATAAACAAATACGCTGACGATATTGTTACTGTTTCAGACAGCGAAATCAGTTCAACAATCCTGTTGCTTTTGGAGCGTACAAAGCAGGTTGTGGAGCCGGCAGGTGCAACTCCACTTGCGGCAGTGCTTAACGGCAAGATAGATATAGAAGGCAAAAAGGTTGCCTGTGTTCTTTCAGGCGGTAATATAGATGTGAGCTTTATCCAGAGAATTATTGACCTCGGTCTTGCTTCACGTGACAGAAAGCTCAAGTTTTCTACTACCCTGCTTGATATTCCCGGCAGTCTTGAGCATTTATCGGGTATACTTTCAAAAGCAGGTGCTAATATAATCATGGTTCAGTATGACCGTTTCAGTGCCGATCTTGACCCGAACGAGGCTATAATCCATATGGCTTGTGAGGTAAGCGGAACAGAACACGGCAACAAGGTTGTTAAAAAGCTTGAAGAAAACGGCTATAAGGTAGTTAAAGAATGATAACAAAGCAGTTAATTTCTCTTATATATGAATCAGCGTCAATCCAGCGTTGGAATGACCACATACGTCCGTGGACAGGCTTTACCGAGCTTGACAAACAGGCACATAAAATGTTTTATGCCTATGTTCTTGCAAAGTGCGAAGGTGAAAACGTAGATATGCTAAAGCTCATTGAGGGCGGTATATTTGAGTTTTTTCACCGTTCAATCCTGACAGACATAAAACCGCCTGTATATCATAAGCTGATAGCCGAAAAAGGCGAACAGATTGATAAATGGGTTATGAACGAGCTGAAGGATGACCTCGAAAAAATCGGCGGCGGATTCTTTGAAAGAATGAAGAAATACTATGCCGAGCCTGAATACTCAAAGCTTGAAAAACAGATTCTAAGAGCCGCACACTATCATGCAAGTAACTGGGAATTTAAAATAATCTACTCAATGAATCCTGAAACCTACGGAATTGAGCAGGTAAAAAAGGAAATGTCACAAGGGCTTGCGGCGTGTGATACATTCAGCGGATTCAGATATTTTGCCGGAAGCAGTTATTTGCAGGAGTTTTTATCGCTTTTAGGAAAGCTCCGTTATCAGCAAAGATGGGCAAAGGCTGTAAGAATGCCTCAGACGTATGTAATGGGACATATGCTTGTTGTGGCAATCTTATCATATTTTACTACACTTGAAACCGAGAATCCATGTCACGAAAGACTTGTCAACAACTTTGTTTCAGGCTTATTCCACGACTTGGCAGAGGTGCTTACACGTGATATTGTATCACCTGTAAAAGCATCAGTAAAAGGGCTTGACAGCATAATAAGTGAAATAGAAAAGGAACAGATGCGTGAGGTAATTTATCCCCTATTGCTGCCAAGCTGGCACAAGGAGCTTGAATACTTTACTCAGAATGAATTTTCTTCAAAAATAAAAACAAATGACGAAATACAAATAGTGACATCAGACGAAATTAACGAAAAATACAATAATGATTCATATTCTCCGCTTGACGGTGAGATTATCCGAGGCTGTGACCACCTTTCAGCGTACATGGAAGCATATCTTTCAATGAGCTACGGAATAACGTCAGAGCCGATGGTATCAGGATATAATCATTTATTTGAAAAATATAAAGATAAAATCATAGGCGGTATAGATTTTGGTACACTGTTCAGATATTTTGAACTGTAAAAAAGGAGCATAAAATGCCATACAAGCAAAATGAACCATTGACTTATGAACAAGCAAAAGACAAGGCATTAAGGCTTTTGGAGTTCCGTTCTCATTCCGAGAAGGAGCTTCGTGAAAAGCTCAGACGTGCAAACGCACTACATGATGATATTGACAGAATAATAGAATTCTGCACTGAATACAACTTTATAAACGATGAGGATTTTGCACGCCGTAAAGCGGCTGATTTAAAAAACCTCAAAAAATACGGAAAGAACAGGATAAAAAATGAGCTGTATGTCTTAGGTATAGACTCATATATAATAGATGAAATCATTTCTGAAATGGATTTTGAAAACGAAGAAGAAAGACTTTATCCTCTTATCGAAAAAAAGCTCGGAAATGATTTTGAAAGAAAAAATATTGATAAATGTATAAGGTATTTTATATACCGGGGATACGATTTGAGCGATATAAAAAGATGTATTGAGCAAATCAAAAATGAAACTTGAAAGGAAAATAATATGCATTATAATATAGGAATGGTATCGCTTGGCTGTGCAAAGAACAGTACCGATGCTGAAATAATGCTCGGTTTGCTTGCTGAGGACGGCTACGGCTTAGTAGACGACCCAAATGAAGCTGACATTCTTATCGTAAATACTTGTGCATTTATTGATTCTGCAAAGCAGGAATCAATCGAAACAATTTTTGATATGGCACAGTACAAAAACGGCAGATGTAAGCTTCTTATAGTGACAGGCTGTCTTGCTCAAAGATACCGTGATGAAGTCCTTACAGAGATGCCTGAGGTTGACTATGTTCTCGGAACAGGTGAGTTTGATAAAATATGCGAATGCATCAAAAAAGCATTTGACGGAAAACGTGAAGCCTTTTGCGAAAATCCTGACAGAACACCTGATGACCACTTACCGAGAATCTTAACTACACCTCCGTATACGGCATATCTTAAAATCGCTGATGGATGCGATAACAACTGCACATACTGTGCAATACCCAAAATACGCGGGCATTTCAGAAGCCGCACAATAGAAAATATTGTTGATGAAGCAAAATCGCTTGCCGAAAACGGAGTAAAAGAGCTTATACTGATTGCTCAGGATACAACACGCTACGGTAAGGATTTATACGGAAAATACGCCTTGAGCGATTTACTTGATGAGCTTGTAAAAATAGACGGTATTGAATGGATAAGGGTGCATTATTTCTACCCCGAAGCAGTTACAGAGGAGCTTATCGAAGTAATGTCAAAACACGACAAAATCTGTAACTACATAGATATGCCCGTACAGCACGGTCATGATAACATTCTGCGTCGTATGGCAAGACGTACCAATCAAAAGGAAATTCTTGATAAAATATCAATGATAAGA
>JAZSPM010000158.1:0-9074 GCA_045537455.1 Candidatus Ornithomonoglobus sp.
TTCCACGACCATGATCTTGAATTCAGGTGTATATCTCTTGTTTGGTTTCCCTTTAGGCATAAAAATGCCCCCTTTCGTTAGACTTCTTTTTGGTATATTTCTATTATACCACATTGTCTAACAAAAGGGGAGCATTTCAGATGGGGTTGCCTGCCCTTATCTCTGTTTTTATTTTCGACAACCATTCATCAGCCTCCTTACGAGTGCGGAATTTATGGTATGTACGATGTTTTGTGCCGTCAGGTCGGGGAACATATATCGCAGCGCCCTACTTACTGGTGCCAATACGAAATATACTTCCCTCACCATTGGCTCGCTTTTTACTCATTCGCATCACCGTCCTTTGCGGGTGTGGTGTTAAGTGCCATCCAGGTCTCAAGTGCAGCCACAGGATAAAGGATTCTGCGACCGACTTTTAGGTGCGGGATAACTCCATTTTTTGTCAGTTTTCTTACCATCGAAAGACTAAGTCCAGTGACTGCTGCAACTTCCGATGCTGAATAACAAACCACAGGTTTTGTCATAAAATCAATCCTTTCATTATTAAATTTTCAAATTTCTATTTTTGTAATGCATTTTCAGCGCTGTTCAAGATTACAATAATATTATACACCGAAAAATGAATAGTTGCATCAAGCAATTCGTTTGTTAATTTCGATAATTAATAGAATTTAAACGGAGGAAAAAATGGAAAAAATTAAAACAATTAGAACAATCGATTATACATTTAAAGAAATAATGGCTGACAAGCAAATAAGTAATTACTTGAATTGTGGAGAGGTAAAAATCAGAAAATGTATAAATTTGATTGAGGAGAAGTATTTTGAAGGAAAAAGAATATATCATGCTATAAGTTCTAAGAAAAAATCTGATTTTATGTTTAGATTCGAAATCAAAGGATTATTGCTTCTATTATTAAAACTTGAAATAGATGAACCAATTGATGGAAGAGCCCAAAAGAATGGTGTATCAAGTTTAAACATTAAAAAAATGCTCGCACCATTAATAGGTGAAGCAATGGATCAGCTCAACGAATACGAATATAAGTTAATAGTTCAATATTGTGATCCAGAGCATGTAAATACAATAAACGATATCTTGAACCAAACTAAAAAGTCATTAAAACGTCTGGCCATTTCGTATGCAAAGAATTATGATAATTTCATGTGGGGATTGTCGAATAGCATTCTAAGTAAAATTGATCAAATTACGAAAATGATTATTGGAAGAACCTATGGGGAAGATGACATAAAAATAGGTACTATTTTGCAAGCGAGTAATGATTTGACTAGAGTGGTGCCCTCGACGTATAATACACAAATAGATTTAAAGCAGGCTGTTATTAAAGCTATAAAAAGAATTATTAGAGATATTTATTATTTTGATGAAGATAACGTTTGCTATAGAAAACTTTATCTACCTAAATCGCAATTGAATTTTAAAAGCTTATGTAATGAATTTTATAAATCTCAAACTGAACATATCGGTTTATCGTGGAGAAACAAGAATTATGAAGAAAAACTTTTGTATAAACATGCACAATTAGACGATGTTTATTACATGGAAGATAAAAATGACAAAGTATTACTTAGATATAGTGAAGGTTTGAAACCTATCAATTTAGAAAAATTCAGCGATGAAGAACTAAAAACAATAAGAAGATTGTATAAAGGGCAAAATGAATTTGAACTTGAGGAAGATAAAATATCAGAAATACAAGATAATATAAAAAAAATACTTACTAAATATTATGATGAATCTTGTGGTAAGGTTCCAGCTGAATATATAGATTATACTTATGATGAAAAAGATGATGGACGTATAGCAGAACTAAAAAAAGATTTTACATCTTACGCTGAATTATTGTATGAATTACAAGTAAATGGTTTAGAGAATGATAAAGAGTATAGCTTAAAGAATTTAATTGAACATAGAAGAGAAATTGAAAAAGTAATTATTTGTGATATAGAATTTGATATGCATTTGTCTTTTTTTGAAAAAAAGTTTTTTGATAGGTATGCCCATTCAAATTATCAGGATGATCAATTTTTATATGAAATAATAAATGAAGCACTAAACAATTTTAAAGAAGAGATTAGGTATGTTCAGCTTGATGTGGAAAATGAATATAAATTGATCGATAGTGGGAATTATAAAAACACTCCTTATGAATTGATTGAAGTAAATATAAAAAAGATAAATGAGCTTATCGATGAGCTTGTTAATGAAGTATATGCTATTATAATTAGATTGCGATAAAAATGATTATAAATTTTTCTTGTGTCCAAGTGTCCGCAATTTCTTTATAAAAACAAAATTTTTTTACAGCGATGTCCTAAATAATATCAACTGCTCAAGCAAACGGGCATGATGCGGAGGAATGTCTGATGCTTTTATTCCCACGTACTGCTGGAACTCTTTTCCTTCCTTTTAATATTTGATAATCAACAAGCCTCGCCAGTATCGGCGGGGCTTAAGCTTTTTATAGGATGCGGTTTTATTTTACACTTACTTTATATGGATAACTTAAACCCATACCAACAGTATAAAAAATACCATAAAAATTATATAGGAAGTAGGTTGAAAAACTCAGTAATCTGTGTTAAAATATAACCATACCAACGAAAGGGAGTAGGCAGATGAAAATTAAAATTGCAGAAAATATAAAGATGCTCCGAAAGCAGCATTCCTTTACACAAGAACAGCTTGCTGAAGCACTTGGTGTTACAGTCGGTGCAGTGTATAAATGGGAGTCCGGTCAATCTCTACCTGAAGTAAAACTCATAATGGAGCTTGCGGATTTATTTGAAATATCCGTTGATACTCTTTTAGGTTATGACAGACAGAGTGAAAATATTGAAAACAGAATTGAACGAATAAAACAATATTTATTAGAAAAAGATTTTGTTGAAGCAGCGCTTGAAGCTGAAAAGACACTAAAGAAATACCCGAATAACTTTGATGTTGTCTACACAGCTGCAAAGGTATATATGTTGTGGTATTCTGATGATAGAGATGAAAAATCATTATTAAAATCAAACGAGCTTTTCCATAGTGCAATTACACTTCTATACCAGAATAAAGATAGCAGCGTAAATGAAACAACCATTCTCAATTTAATCGGTCTTAACTATCTCAATGCAGGACAGGCAGAAAGGGGACTCGAAATATTAAAACAGAATAACATCTGTGATATAAATAGTGCTCGTATCGGTTTTACATATACAATGCTGAAACAACCTGAAAATGCCAGAACATATCTCAATCATTCATATATGAATATTATTAATAGTATACTGCTCACAATGGGCGGAATGGTATTTATGTTTGCTCAGCAAAAGAATCCGCTTTGCATAGATGCTGCTTTATGGCTTTATAATTTTTTGGATAGCATAAAAAGTGATAAGAATAGCATTATTTTTATCGACAAAATAAAAGCTATTCTTTCTGCTGAAATTGCAGTAATGAAAGCGACATTCGGTGATTACAATGGAGCAGAAGAATTCATAACTGACGCTTATAACCTCGCTGTTAAATTTGACTCCGCACCAATTTATACTACACAGGGCTTTAAATTTTTAATAGGTGAAGACACAGTAGGTATTTCATTAGACAGTCTTGGTGAAACAGCTATAGACGCAATAGAAGAATTTGTTTTTGGAAATGCTGAGTTGTCTGAATCATTGGTTTTTGTAAAAAACAGATTTGAGGATTTAAAAAATGGCTGAACAGAAAAGGAAATCTAAGATGATACTTAAAATCATAATTGGAATTATAATTGTGCTGTGTGTGCTTTTGCTGGCTGCATTTATCAATCACAGAATCAAATTGAAAAGTGATAAATCACTCCTTGAACCTATCGGGCAACTTGTAGATGTTGATGGTGAAAATATGTGTGTTTATACTGAGGGGGAAGGAGACATAACAATTGTATTTCTGTCTGGCGGAGGAACTCCATCACCAATACTCGACTTTAAAACTCTTTATACACAGCTTTCAGATGAATATAAAATTGCAGTTGTTGAAAAATTCGGCTACGGTTTCAGCGATGACAGCAACAGGAGCAGGGATATTGATACTATGCTTGAAGACACAAGAACAGCACTTACAAAAGCAGGGGTTCAGGCACCTTATGTTCTCTGTCCTCACTCGCTATCCGGACTTGAAGCTATATACTGGGCATAGAAATATCCGGACGAGGTTTCGGCAATCATCGGACTTGATATGGCAGCACCTGAATATTACACAGACTTAAATATTGATGCAAATGTTCTGAAATTAAATCAAGTGCTGTGTGAAATGGGTTTGGTGAGACTGATTTCCGAAAGTGTAAATATTATGTATAAAAACTCAGAGCTTACGGAAAATGAACTGAGTATTATAAAAGCACTTTACAGCAGAAGATGCATTTCGGAAGCTGTTGTAAACGAGGGGAAATCCTGCATTGAGAATGCAGGAATAATTACCGAAAAAGGTATGCCGAATGTTCCTGTTCTTATGTTTATTTCAAATGCTGAAGGTATAAATTACGATAAGGAAAGCTGGATAAAAACATCGTTTAACTACGCTGAAAATCTTGAAAACGGCAAGTATATACAGCTTGACTGTCCCCATTATGTACACAATGAAGAGCATATAAAAATAGCGGATGAGATAAAAGCTTTTTTAGGATCGTCAATTAAGTAATTTTCTTGTCGATTTAAATGCAATTCTCATTACGCAGCTTGGTATCAGATTATTAATGTTTTGGGAATTTTTATGACTATCAAGTTTTAAGTGTCCAAGTGTCCACAAATTTCTCGTAATAAATAAAAAAATTAGCTCGTCCAATAAATGGGCGAGCTGAATATTTATTTCAAGAAGTTGCGTAAATTAGCCATATGCTCAGCTTGCAGCTGATCTGTAACGTGTGCGTACAGGTCAAGGCTTATCTGAATTGAACTGTGACCAAGTATACGGCTGAGAGTTTTTATATCCATACCGCTCTCCAGACTACGTGTCGCAAAAGTATGCCTGATACCGTGAACATTGATGATCCGCATATTATGGCGTTTGAGCATGGTTTTAAATGCGTTCTGAAAATTCTTGGGATCGAAGGGTTTACCGTTGCTGGATATAAATACAAGACCTGTATCAGTCCAGCCGTTCTCTGTTATTAGGCGTTCCTGTTCTTCACGATGTAAGGAAAGTTTTTCAGCAATCTCCGGCAGCAGCGGTATAGTTCTGACTGAATAAGTTGTTTTGGGAGTTCCGAAAGTAAGTATTGTTTTTTTATCGCTGTTTCTATCAGGATTTTGTATACGTGAAATTGTTTGCGTTATTTTGATATAGCTGTCACCGTTAAGATTGAGATTAACATTTTTCCAGGGGAGTCCAAGTAATTCTCCTACACGCAATCCTGTATAAAGATCAAGCAATACAGCCATACCAATACGCTCATTAGGGAGATGTTTCTGCAATTCAGTCTGTTCTTCAACTGTGAAGAATTTTCGTTCTTTCTTAACCATTTTTGGTGGGGTTACAAGGTCAGAAACATTTCGATTCACGTATCCCATTTTATAAGCTTTATCAAGCCCGGTATGTATCATTGTATGGAGATTATGCATTGTTTTAGGACTCAAACCACCTGATCCGTCAAGCTTGCCATTTCTATATTTCTCCTGATAAAACTTCTGCAACATTAATGGATTCAGGTCGCACAGCTTGACATTTCCTATGGTGGGTTTTATATGCCTTTCTATGAATGTTTCGTAGTTGACTAAAGTTGTTGGTTTGAGTTCGCCACGACAGTACATATCAAACCATGTGCTGAGCCATTCATAAAGCGTGATTTTTGAAGGTTCAGTATAGTCGTTGTATTTCACGTCATTTATCAGTTTATTGACTTTTTCAGTAACATCACGTTTGGTTTTCCCAGAAACGTATTTACGTTTGGGAACGCCGTTTTCGCAGTATAGTGTAACAGCACCTCTCCAGCGTCCATTTTTATCTTTATAGATACTGCCTTCGCTATTGCCTTTTTTAACCATTACCAAGCACCTCCGCAGCACGCATCATAAATACTTTCGCATTCATCAAATCTGATAGCCCTGAGTGTTTCGTGGAGCAGGTTTGTATCGACAAGCATATCCTCAACTTCGTCAGGAGTATAGCCATAGTCAAGGAGAAGTTCAACATCAGCACTATCCACGCCATAGCAACCACAATATGCAAGTAGTAATTCCTCATGTATCGGATAATAGTCGGCGGAGTTATACCAACTGAAATGACTTGCTGAATTGAGGTATTCAAACTCTGCTCTTGACATAATTCCATTTTCGTCGATTTTAAGAATATCGCCCTCAACGACTTCTACCTTTTTAGCGTCGAACTTATGGAATCCGACTTTCTTCAGGGAATTCTTCATAATCGATTCAGTCGAGGCATAAATGTAAATTCCCAGTGTTTCAAAGTGGAGCAGGCACATGGGGTTACTACCTTTAATAATATATAGGGCGTTGTGCTGGTCAAGAGTGGTGAATGTGAAGTTACCCTCAACTGTTTCAGCCATATATTTCAGCGAATCAAAGTCGAGTTTGCCCTGCTGTTCGATCAGCTGACAGGCAACATAGCTATCAGTTTCAATATGACTTTCGGGGGCTAATCCCTTTTTTCGCAAATCTTTATCATTCCAAAGCACTCCGTTGTGAGCAAATGCGAACGCCGTATCTCCTGCCACGCAGGAAAACGGATGATTGTTGTAGTTATGCTTTTTATTGCCCTGTGTAGCCATTCGTGTATGCCCCATAATTGCCTTTGTATTATCGGGAGCGTTAAACCTGATAAGATGCGCCGCCCTTGGACGCTTATAAACCGTGACCTTGCCGTCTTTGATGTAGGAGATACCCGCAGCATCGGTTCCACGTTCCTCTGCGACATTTGCAAGAGCCTGTGTAAGCTTCTTTAAGAGTTTTTTCGGGATAATTCCCTTGTAATCAAGCCAGCCAAATAATGCACACATATTACTTTCCCTCCTCGTATCTGAGTTCGCCTGTTATATCAGGCGGATTATCTTTTGATAATTCGTGAATGATGCCCTCAATTTTTGCCGCAAGACAGGTAGCCGCTATAATAGCGGCAAGCTTGATAAGCTCCTGCGCCAACGTGTTGGCAGGCATCTTTTCAGCCATTGCCATGAGATTAAATTTGTTCATCAGTATTCCTCCGATTCTTCAACACTTTCGTTAATGTATAAATTGCGTTCTTTCAGATACTGAATAAGTTCAATATCCTTAATATTTGATACAAATTCCGACCATGAAAGCTTCTGCAAACTCTCATCAGACATAGAAACAGCCACACTACAAATCTCATTGACGAGCTGTAATGTGGCTATAAATGTATTAAGTTTAAGCGTCCCACGGAACAGGCGGAACTCGATAGTACTATAATTGCAAAGATTTACAGCGGCATATCTTCCGAAGTTTCCTTTTTTTGCTTTATCCATAATGGCTTTGGGCGAGTTTTCATAACCGTAACGAGCCGCCCAGCGATTTATGGTGTATTCAGAACGGCGGCTGAATTTCAGCAGTTCATTCCAATGATGTTCCACAAAGTAAAGTACTCTTGAAATAACTTCATCCTGCTCCTCTCGGGTTTCTCCAAAACATATTCTGTTTACATGGATATGAAGTCCACAAGTCGAGGTCTGATGTGAGCGATAACCCAGAGATACGGCTCTTTTCATTATCTCATTCCAACAGAAGTTGCGGTGATAATCCAGCGTCATAGGGTGGCTGACAATCTCTATGCCGTCATCAAGTGAACCGTCTGATTTGATGTATATATGCTCTCCGTTTTCGTTGCCAATATCAAGGATTTCTCTCGCATTGTCGCAGTCTTTTCCTGCTCCGTCAATTTCAAGCTCAACACCAAAATATCTCGAATTATCGCCATGAAAGACAGGCTCAGGTTTGTAACCATATTCCTTGATTGTACTGTTTTCATTGGCTATGTCATGATAACATTCGGAACAGTAGTCTGAATTATTATAGTGATATGCGTCATCAACATGAACAAGTGCGTCACAAGTTTCGCAGCGTGTGTAGTAATTATCATAGCAATATCGGCAAAGATTCGTGTATTCGTCACCATAAGCATCAGAGTCGAATATAGTCGCTCCACATCTGTCACAAGTACAGCAGTACCTCTCTACGCAATCAGAACAGACAACTTGTCCGTTTACCATACTATAGTCATCATCTGTGATTTCATTTCCGCAATGGGAACAAATTAATTTTTCTTCCATTTTGATTTCCTCCAAAACAACGTAAAATAGCCACTCCCGAAGGAGCGGCTAAAGTTTTAATATTCTTCTGCAAGCAGCATTGTTGAGTGGTCACCGTCATCGATTATGTAAAGCTTCTCGGCAATCGGCTTTCCCGATGGAATAAGGTATTTCATTTTGTGTTCGGGATTTTCTGATGTGTGGGTGATTCTCTGCATTTCGCCAAATTGCTCAAGCTTGAATACCTGTAAGTAGTCTCTTTCAGCAGGCAATTCATCAACACAGTTCCACATGAATAACTGCAATTCAAGGGGGATTGTTGAATCTACACCACAAGTCAGATAGCGGTTGTTGTTGAACATTTTTGATTTCTCCTCTCTTTATTATTTACCACGATCAGGGTATCACAGTAATAATATATATACGGAGAATCGAAAAAATCGGAATTTGAAATATATATGGTTATTTTGAGAGGTAATATCAATATTTTTGTTGACTTCTTATTGTGAATTTGCTATAATACATTAAAAAGGTCTTTTATTTAGATTATATAAAAAGGGGCGATTTTATGAGAAGATGGAGCTCGTTACAAAGAGAATTATATAAAATAATTGATGATAAAATTAATTTTCAAGTCCATTTATCAAAATATAGAATGCAGAGTAGGTATGGTTCTGCTGATTTACCACGATATTGGATTACTTTGAACGGTGAAATAATATTTGACTACCCAAAGCAATTTGTAGCTTCTGATACAGATTGGAGTTTTATTAGAAATCTGAATGGTGATAAAAAATATTATCCATAT
>JAZSPM010000186.1:0-2178 GCA_045537455.1 Candidatus Ornithomonoglobus sp.
TTTTAAATAAGATTATAAATGATAGTTATTGTTGCCTTGATTACAAAAAATTAGATAATGAAAAAGGGTGGCTATTGCAAGATGATTCAATTGCATTGAATATACGAAAAATAGAGTCTACAGGAAAGCCATTAGGAAAGAATTTTGATATAAAGAATGGTTTTGCAACTTTGAAAAATGACGTGTTTATTTTGAATGTAATTAACGAAGATTCTGTATTCTATTATTCTCAAAATAAATTAGGAGAGATTTTCAAAATTGAAAAAGGAATCTGCAGAAATGTCATAAAACCAAACACTTTGAAATCGGAGAAAGAGATATCAAATAAGACCGAGAGGTTGTTGTTCCCTTATTCTGTTTCAAATGGGACAGCAAAAATTATGGAAGAAGATATCTTAAAAAAACAATATCCATATGCATATAAATATTTATTGCATAATAAATATGTATTAGCACAAAGAGATAAAGGGAAAAGAAAATATGAACAATGGTTTGCTTTTGGACGAACACAGGCAATAAATATTAGTGGATACAAATTGTTGTTCCCATATATCGCAGAATATCCATATTTTGTTATATCAGAAGATAAAGACTTACTATTTTATAATGGATACGCAATTGTGTGTGATAACTTGCAGAAACTGATGATTTTACAAAGAATATTGCGTTCTGAGGTTTTTTGGTACTACATTAAACATACAAGTAAACCATATGGTAGTAATTATTTTGCACTTGCGAAAAACTATGTAAGAAACTTTGGGCTCATAGAACTCTCAGTTGAACAAGAAGAAAAAATTCTATCATTAAGATGTGATGTGGAGATAAATAATTATGTAAAAGAATTATATGGATTAAATTTATAGCATTAAAGAATTATAAGATTTAGTATTCACTTGTTAAGGGGTGAACGCTGAATTTATGTTACTCTGTAATCACATCCTATCTATTATTTGTGTAGATAAAAGCTACTATATAATAAATCGCATTAGTGGTGGAAATTGAGAAGAACCGTTTATCGGATGCTTACCCTTTAACGGTTGGCTATGGAGTAAAATAGTTTAATTGTATAGCTTTATTTCGTTATCAGGAACGGCTGTCCGCTAAAAAAGAAGGATATGAAGTCTAAAAGGGGGCTTACTTTTTGAAAAATGTATCCACAATGCCTATTTGTCAGCACTGCGGACACATACTTTATTGATTGATTATTTTTTTATTGGTGTCCGCTAAAACTTTTTTTGCCGGACAGCCGATATTCTCTTTTATTTTTCGTTTTTAAAGAGCGTACAAAAGCTCTTTAAAGCCTTTGTAATAGCATATCAACACAAGCGAGGTCAAAATAACCCGTAATTAAAAGATACCTTTTTATCGGACAGCCTACAAATGATAGGAATAAAGGGGGGTTGGAGAGCAAATATTGCGTAAAAAGGCCCCAAAACATCGATTAAATCGACATCATTTCGGTCAAACGACTTTTTAGCGGACACCAATAATTTGGTTTAGTGTGTCTGATTTGCATATCAGGTAACACCTGTTCCCGTTTGATGAGCGTAACAATGGGTATGTCCCCAATAAGTCGATTTTATGCTGATTTATCATTTGTTCTGTGCTTTTTTATGGACGAACAGACTCAAATTAGTTTCAAAGAGCCTTGAAGATGCTCTGAATGTGAACGGGGATGGGTGTAATATGCAGTAAGAGACAGCAACTTTGAGGGTTACGTTCTATTTATCATCATAGCGTGAATAAACTATCCATCAAAATTACTGCATATAGCAAAAACTTCGTCATCATTATCTTTCTTCAATAATATTATTTTAGCATTTGTATTCTACATAAGTCAAAGAAATACTAAACCTTCTTTCAAGTATGAAATAAGAGTATGATTTATCGTCTATTTATAAATGCGGTTAAAATCAGACTATTTTATTGCGGATTATTTTTTCATGCACGATTTTCATTATTCCTTTGCTGCGAAATCAAAATCAAGCAACACCAAAAACAGATTTAATTATGAGTCCATTCGCAATTTTCGCAATCGTGCTTACTATAGGCTATGTCTTCTATTTTGGCATTGTCATAGCCCACGACCTCTATGGAAAGAAAGGTCAGGAAAACACCAATGAGGAACACTTTGATGTCTCCTCGATGCAGGACACTGAGGAATCCACTCAGGTAGAT
>JAZSPM010000061.1:0-12668 GCA_045537455.1 Candidatus Ornithomonoglobus sp.
TAAAAACTCCTTTCAGGCTGAACGGCTCATTTGTGGTACATTTAGTATATCACATTTTTCGCCGTCTGCCAAGTGATTTTGGATAATTCGTAAAACTTTTTCCTCCATAGTTTCAGTTGCCTTTTCTGAAAAATGCACCGACACCTTAAAAGTTGTATTACCTATCCGTTTTGTTAAATTCATATTACTCATAATCTTAATTCCTCCAATACTATTGACAAATTAGAGGGGATTGTGTATAATTATCCTGTAATCCTTTTATTTTATTACAGATTACACCCCTCTATTAGTAGGAGAAAAATCGGTATAAAAGCGGAAGGGTTTTTGAAAAAAGTTTTTAAATTTATTTGCACCTTTAAAATTAAATACAGACAGGTGGTGATACAGCGGTGTATAATGAATTTGACTACGATATGACAGAACAGCGTGAAGCAGAACTGATGCAGGAAAAGCTTGCAAAAGAGCGACTTACCTTTGAAGATGCCAATGCTCCGCTGGATATTGCCGATATTGCACAAGAGGTTGACTCACCGCAAAAGAATGTTCTGAAAAGGGATTTAAAAGCAGCAGCTTTAGAGAGACTTGAACAGGCTGCTAAAACTCCCGAAGATTTCAAAAAAGTTATTAAGCAGTGGGACAACCGTGATGAAAACAGAGAAAGAAAAGAGCGATATTGGGAGATATGCCGTAACGATGAGGATTTTCCTCTTGAATGGTGTGAGGCATCTTGGGGAACTGTATTCCCGAAAAATCTGAACACCTACGAAGCCAAGCAGATACGAAAAGGCGATTTTATAGATGTTATCTTTGATGATCCCTATGAAATACACGAGCTTGTAACGGAAGAATATTTGAGTAAAATATTAAAAGGGTTAAGCAATGACCACAAAGAAATTCTATATCTGTTGGCAGTCAAAGGGTACAGCACAAAAGATGTAGAAAAAATACTCGGTAAGAGCGACAGGGCAGTACGGTATAACAGAGAAACATACTTGAAGAACATACGCAAGAAAATGTATGAGTTCCTTACATCAGAAAAAGGCAAGAATCACGATATGACACTTGCCGAAAAGAAATTTGTCGAAAATTACAAGAAGAATGAATAATTTTGAAAAAAGACTAAAAATGCTTTTGAAAATAATATGAGCGAAAATAGGATGTCTATTTGGTATGCTCATTTTTAGATAAAAGCTAATATAAGATAATTTACATAGAATGTTGAGGTAAACTATATGAAAGATATTTTTGAACACGCAAAATCTAATTGGGTTAGATACAGCGAATATGAATTAAAAGAAAAAGACGGAACTTTATACATCAAGCCGACAGACGATGCTATGCCTGATATTTACAATATACTTAAATTCAAAGAGGATATTGTAGTAGAAGCGTTAAACATCGGACTTCTTTGTATGAGCAAGGAAAAAGAAAAAGAAACCGAGCAGAAGAAAGCCATAATGGGATTTATCTCCCGTTACGGTCTGCTCGGTCTTATGACTACAATTACAACCACTCCGTCATTTATGGATTATGAAATAGTGCATTTTGTAAAGAACAGATATATTAAGGCTGAAACTATGGATGCACTTGAATATATAGAGCATTTTTATCCTTTTGAAATGCCCGAAGTTGAAAAAGAAGGTCTTGCTATGCGTTGGGATGTTTCCGGCGATAATACAATGATGGCACTTGCTATGACCTTTACCGACAGAGAAACGGCGGTAAATATGAGCTTTCAGAGAAATTATGCAGAGCCTTATGAGTGGGTAAAATTGCAGTTTGTTGATTGGGCATTGTTATTTACTACGGCAACCTTTTATTACGATAAAGATTTTAATGCAGAGGACAGAGATTTGTACCAACAAATGATGATGGCTTTCAGTACCAATTCCCCAACATATCATATACGGCTACTTGACAAGCCAACTCTTGTATGGAATTTTGGCTCACTTGCAATAGCAGCACAAATGTTATTAAGTCTTTCAATAACAGATGATAAAACACCTATCCGTCTGTGTAAGCATTGTACAAAGGCATTTATCCCAACTCGTCCCAATGCCCTGTTTTGCAGTTCAAAGTGCAAAAATCAGTATAATGTTTATAAGAGCAGAGCGAAAGAGCAATGATTTCAAAAAAAGCACGAAGCTATGAAATATTACATAGTTTCGTGCTTTTTTTAATATCTACCTATCATGAATCATATTTTTCTTTCAATTGTTTCATATATCTGGACGGTTGGTATTTTTTTGTTTGTACTTCACCGTAATAATAGTTCATTTCTTCATAATAAGTTGAGTGCATCAATATACACACTCGCTTCGCTCTACTTATACAAACGAAACATATCCTATTTTCTTCATCTAGTGCCTTTGGATCTTTCTTGATTTTCCAACTTGGGAAATGCTCCTCATCCATTCCCATCATAACAACTACTTCAAATTCTAATCCTTTAGAACTATGTCGTGTTGTAATAGTAAGTTGATTTTCAGGTTTTCCTAGTTTTGAAAATTTATTTGTATCGTATTCCTTGTAACGTTCGTCCGAAACTTCTTCATATAATTTATTAAGATTTTCTAGTTCATCCGGGAATTGTTCAGAATTACGCAAAAGATCTTTAATCTTAAATTCTTCAAGAAAAAATAAAATCCATTCTTTTAGACTTTCTTTTTTCTCTTCACTTAAATAAAGTATTGACAATAATCCCTTTTTAAGTTCAATTATCTCTTTTTCATTCATAAATTTTCTTTCTCTATGAATAATTTGTATATTATACCAAAATGCAAATATTTCTTCAAATGATACATTTTCATTATCATTAATCCACAATGCACACTTTTCCATCCATTGTACAAACTCCGTCCTATCAAAGTTATGCTTTGGAATATAGTATGGAATATCATTGCTCAAGCATTCTGCAGCTAATTCCTTACAATCGTTTTGTGTCCCTAACAGTACAGCTATTTCTTCTAAGGGAATTCTTTTTTTTATACATTCAGGAACAATATATTGAACAAAATACTTAAATTGATCTTCATATCCCTTTTCGCATGTGATAAACTTATAAACAGCTGATTCTCCCTTTCGTGTTTTTGCGCAATAATTTCTTGGTATATTCAATACTAATTCTGAGCCATCTACGATTTGCTGATTACTTCTATAATTATTTTTTAACTCAACAGAAATAATATCCTTTCTATCATATAATTCCATAAGATAATCAGGTTTGGCTCCGGAGAATCCATAAATTGATTGGTCTGGATCACCTACCGCAAAAATTTTTATATCTGTACTCAAAAAAAGCGATAAAACCATCTCATGAAGAGGTCTTCCTAAATCTTGATATTCATCTATAACCAACCAAGGAAATCGTGCACATAAACATTTTCTTACATAATCATGTTCCTGTATCAAACGAGTAGAATATATAATTATACTCTCATAATCAATATATCCTGCCTCAAATATTCTTTTTTCATATTCATCAGCAATTTTTCGAGCAACTGGGTTTGATTGAACAGAAACCTGACTATTCCCGCGTATATTCAAAGAACGTTCTTTATTCATCTCGATAATACTAAATTTCGTTACATTACAATCTTTTAACACTTGTGCATATATTTCTTTTTTGAGTTTTTCAGGAAGAATTCTTAACTCTTTTGGCAATCCATAATTATATAATGGTGCAAATTTTCCTAAAATTTCAGACATACAAAATGAATGTACTGTTCCCAAAAAAACATTTGTTCTTTTTGTATGTCCCAGTAATTTTAACCTGTCTTCAAATTCTCTTGCCGCTTCTTTACTAAAAGTAATACAGGCAAGACCTTGAGGCTCTTTTATATGGGTGCTTAAAAGTTTTAATATTTTTAGAGTCAAAATTGTTGTTTTTCCACTTCCTGGTCCCGCTATAACGACAGTACTATCTTCCGTTTCATAAGCTTTTCTTTGCAATGGATCAGATAATACTTGTTGCAATTTGTCTGAGTAATAACTCATGTTATATACTCACCTTCTTATAAATATAATCAATAGCTTTATCTATGTAATCTGGAATATGTTCTTTACAAACCTTGTTTGAAAATTTTTGAGCAAATCTGCCTTTTCCTATCCCATTTCCCTCAATTTTAGATAAACATTTAGAATATTGTTTACTATTTATTTCATTTTTGAAATTCTCTTTTTGCTTATATCCACCTTCTGTTAACTCGTTGAATATATCAATAAACACTTGTGTTGCTTTTGTGTTTGATTTAGCGGTTTTCATCATATCTACCTCAAATGTATTATTTCCAATAAAAATACCATACGAGTTATATAATTCTTTCGCTTCATCAGCTTGATTAGGAATATTTTCGCTACTAATGAAACCTATTTCTGTGGCTAATTTTCCGATGACTTCCAATCCCAAATATCCGAACTTTGCAGTCGCATCAATATTCTCTTCAGATTGATGATAAACTCTTTCATTTTCATCATTCAAATAATAGAAGTCCCCATCTGTAATTACAGCAAATGGAATATCTAAACTTCTTAATATTTTGACATAGGGTGTAAAGTTTGTACAATTTATGTTGCATACTATTATTCCTTTTTCGTCTAGATTTTTGCCTTTAATATCAGCAAATCTTGGAACTATATATTCCTCTGCAATCCCCTCAACTAAAATAACGCCCTTGCCCAAGTATATTTCTCCACGTTTTACATCAAGATATCTCTCCACATCACAAAATTCACCTTCTTTAATTGGCATATCTGCAGTTGCGTGAATAATAGTCCCTTCGCCTGCTTTCGTATGAAGATTAACAATAGATTCAACTGGTGCTATTGCAGTTATATGGGTTGAATGCGTGGTCAATAGAACAGAATTATTACTGTTATTAATAACATCTTTATAAATAAGCCTCTGATTAACAGGATGTAAATGTGCTTCTGGTTCTTCTATTGCTAAAATTGTTACTCCTGTATTTTTAGCATAGTATTTTTCCATAAATTGATATACTTCGTCTTCTTTAGCAATTGATAGATCATCTTTTAAAAAATAGTTACCACTTGAAGCAACCTCATACACTTCGGTTATAATTTTACCATCATCTTTTACAGTAAATTTATCAAAAAGCTCTCTTTTTAAAAAAGTTGGAACTGTTTTGTCTTGCAACATTTGCATAATCAAAGAAATATACAAAATATTATTTATTCCTAAACTGCTATCCGATGTTGTTCTATTTGCCATCAACAACTTTAATGAAGATATAACTCTGTTTGGATCAATTTCCATTGCTTGCAAAGAAACATCAAAATCATGATTTCCTAAAATTTTACTAAATCTTTTATTTATGTTGCTTGTCAAATCTCTCAATTCGTCAAGTCCTAATAATGTTTCCCCACCTGCTCTATAGGCATCTGAAATTTTCTCTATTTCTTTTTTATCTATTGCATATTCATTTAGCATCTTCTTTACAGGCGAAGTTCTTGCATTTCTCATATCTCCTTCAACATCACGCAACGCCTTAATCACTTTTAAATTAAGATACTTTCTCTCGTTTGCAGTAAATCTTCTTGCTTCATTATCTGCCATATAAATAGAATACTGATAAGTAATGTTTCCTAATGAATCTGTATATGGAGCAAATTTGTATGTAATGAGAAGTTGTTCATTTCCATCTTCTGTCATGACAGTTGCATCCTGTAAAACAGCTAAAATTGTTTTATTATTTTGATACCCGTTAATATAAATATCAATTCTAATTTCTTCTTGCTTGTCCATAGGATTTTCAATTAAATCATTGAAATCAGACTCTTCTAGCATTCTATCCTCGTCAGATAGTGTTGGATCTAAAATCAACTGTAATGCACGCAAAAAATTAGTCTTTCCAACGTTATTTTCTCCGATAATAACTTGCTTATGTCCCAAATTAACATCAACATTTTTAAAATTTCTATAATTTTTTATCTTCACACGTGAAATATATAAACTTTTCATCATATCCTCCTCACAAACATCGCATTTATACAATTATTAAATACCATCATATTATCATATAAAAATTGATTCATGCTTTTTAGTACTCTCAGCGTTCTTGTTCGGAACGCTGGTTCTTTATCCGTTCGCATTTCCATTTCGCCATAGGGTGAGATTTTACATTATTCATAATATATCCATCAAACAATAATTCTGGCATATAATGACCTTTGCTAAATTGCGTTATAAATTCCTTTTCCTCCGAACCAATAGCAAGAAGATTTTGCAAATATTGAATAACTTTTTCACGAGCAGGCTTTAAGTCAAAGTATGCTCCAAAACGGAGAACAGGCAACAAGTCCGTTTTTATTTTGTTCTGCGGCATCTTGTCAAGGCTTTCAAAGGTAAATTCTTTATGTATGGCTTCAGAGCCGATGCAGGAATAGAACACTACACACTTTTTGAGCATATCCTGTTCGCTTTCATCAAATAATCCAAGCTCCAAAAGATTATGTATATCATATAAATCTCTCGGTGCAGTACGGTTTAAGAGTGCAACAATTTTTGAAGCAAATATCTCCATCGGTGCTACACTTAAAACTGATAATTCCTCAGACAGCCACGGAAGATTTACTTTTCTTCTCGTAACAGGCAGGATATGACATCTTATCATATAGTTAATTTCAATTTTTATATTGTCTTTCATTCCTCCGGCGTTTTGATATTCAAAAACAAAGGAATCCAATGCATGGTGCTGTTTTGATTTACCACTTAATACATAACCGTTTGCACTCATATATTTTGAAATACGCTCGGTAATTATCGGACGTTTTTCAAGCATTTTGTCACGGCTGATATTTTCTGAAAAGTCAAGGTCAATATCTACCGACAATCTCGGCAAATTGAAAATAGTTAAATTTATTGCTGTACCGCCTTTTAAAGCAAGGCAGCTCGATAAAATATCGTCATTTTCAAAGAACTTCAAAACATCTGCAAGTCTGCACACCTTTTCAAATGTATCTCTTACAAAGCCAAATTCCTTTGCATGTCTGCCTATGGTATTCTTATCAAATTGTATCATAGTCGCTCACTCCTTTATCTATAATACTTTTTATGTTTTCGGGAGCAAACAGCTTCCATTTTTTATGTCGTATATAGCCAGTGTGGTCTTTTATCAAATAGCGTTTTGCGTTTGATATATACTTTTCGCACTCTGCAAAAAAACTATCCGGCAAATGCAGAGAATCATTAAGTCCTTCTAATATATATCCGCATTTTTGATATACAAATCCGTTATTGGTATTCTTTAATGCTTCAAGTAATTTATCTGCATTTAAGGATGGGATAAGAAGAATAGAACGGATTGTTTCTTCAAGTCCGCCAATTTTTTCCATATCACAAATACTATCAACAACGGTTTGCTCAACAGATGATGCTTTTACACCATTTATATTATTTATATCTGCATTTTCTTTGGGTGCGGTACGATGATATAATATGCCGTTGTAAATAAAATCTGTAAATCGTGTTTCTGTTGCAACATATACCTCATAAAAAACTTGATTTGCATATCCGTAAACTTCAAATGCGCTATGGTGTGATAGATAGGCATCTTCAGCTAACCGACTACCTATTTGATACCTCGATAATACAGGTTGCTTTGTTTCTATGCTGATTGCAACATACAAATCACGGCGCACACGCTCTATATATCCTTTTTTTAAATATTTTTGTATCAATGTTGTTGCGGTTGGTATGCAACAGTTAAGTTTTTCTGCAAGTTCTCCAAGAGAAAAACAGCCAAGTTCTACAATCATTTCATAGTTTTTCATTCATCACACCTCATTTCCGTTTTAATTTTATCACAAAACTATTTAAAAATCAATAGTTTCGTGTAATTTTTAAAATGAAATTATAAATTTTTAGGCTCTCGCCTGTAAAAGCAAGAGCCTTTTTGGTTGTTTTCACTATCTTTTTGACTCTAAAATTAGCTTTCTTGATATGGTGAATAAGCTATTATCAACTGACGGAATATCACGGTAGCAAGTATCTTTTGCAAATTCTTCATCGGGGTTAAATGCAGGATTGACAGATTGATATATTTTCACTCTTGCATCAAATTCAGCTTTTGCATAATCAATCTCGCCGTTTGCATACTGCGTGATAACCTCTGCAATTATAGCTCTGACTTTTTCCTCATTCTCTATGTAGAAATTCGGTCTTAAATACATATCTCTGTATTGGAATATTGCGTTATTTGCAATAGCTGTAAGTTCTCCATAGCTGTAACCGCTTGTCTGTCCGTTAAGCCAAGCATTGAAGAATATGCGGTTTGATTTAGCTTTCGCATCTGCAAATCCCATACCATTTTTAACCTTGTCTAAAACTACGCCGATAAAACTTTCAGCAACTGTGATTTGGTGTTCTGTTGCATTACAGGGTGCTGATTCTCTCGGAACGGGAGCAGCATTTACTGTAACAGCACTTGCCAATATAGATATAGCGATTAACATTATAAATAACTTTTTCATTCTTCAAAACCTCTCTTTTAAAACATCTTTGAATACTTTGTTTTCCTCAACCAATAAACTGTCGCACATCATTTTCACACCAAGTCTAAAGCCGATTTTGAAATTTTCAACTCCGCTTGTGGCACTTATTTCATCACTTGCATTTACAAGCTCATTAAACAGTTTCAAGTATTCACCGGATAATGCCTCTTTCAGCTTGTCTTCGTTAGAAGTAAATGTACTTAATGCCTTGGCATAGGGTGTAGCTTTTTTATAGCGTTTTTCATTGGGATTTATATTCCCATAATACAATTCTTCAATAAAATTCATTCCGCACCCTCCATCGCATACACATATTCCGAGAGTATAAATTCTTCGGCTCTGTGCTTGATTGAGTTCATTTTCTGTACCCAAGCCATTTGGTCTGTTGCCTTTAGCTGTTCCGTAACACCTTCTTGCTCTGCCATTTTTGACATCATATCTTTAAGGCAACTATGACAGGTTTCATCTATCTCTGCAAGGTGCTTTAGCAATGTACCTTGCATAAGCATTGTTGAATACAACCAATTATGATGTTCTTTCAAAAAAGTTCTTCTTAAACTTCCATACTTTCCGATTTGGTATTCCGTTTCATCGGGTACTGTTAAATTCGGTATGTAGTAATCTCCCTGCCTTACATACTCAATGCCATTTTTAATAAATTTGTCTTTCATCTTGTTAGCGACCTCCTTTTGTGGTAAAATGTTAAATAGTTATATGATTTTAGAAACTTTTAGCGGCTTTTATACCACCTTCTTCCTTCGGTATATAACCACTTTTCAATCTACCACAAATGAGCCGTAGCCATATACTGTATTAGGTGTTATGAGATTCACCCTTTACAGTATAACTCCTAATATGCAGATGCTACATAAAGCCATACCTGGGAGATAAAAAGATAGCCTTTATCACAACAAATGATGTGCAGAAAATGTATGCGAAATTAAAAAAGGAAGGCAGAATTAACAAACATCCCGTACATGGGCACAAGCTTGCAGATAATATGATAATAAAGATACATAGCACATTGCACCTGGCAATGGAAACGGCAATTGCAAAGAATCTGATAGCAAAAAATCCAACAGAAGGGACAACGGTGCCAAAGAAAAAGAAAAAAGATCTTAAGGTACTAAATGACAGTGAACTTGATAAGCTGATGCAAGCCTTAAATGACGACAAAGAATGGGGTGACTTCTTCTATCTCGAACTGACCACGGGATTAAGACGAGGAGAAATATGTGGCCTCAAGTGGGAAAACTTCGATGAAGAGCAAAGCAAGCTCTATATCAGAACAAACATATACAGAGATGACGGAGAACTAAAAGAAGGGAAACCTAAAACGGACGAGGGCGAAAGATGCATCATACTGCCAAAGGCAACTGCCGATATGTTAAAACGGCGAAAACGGATATCAAAATGGATATTCCCAAACCTGACAACTCCGGAATTGCCTATAGCACCGGAGGCAGCATACAGAAAAGCAAAGCTGATGTTAAAAAGGCTGAATCTGCCGAACATATCCTTCCATGACCTCCGCCACACCTTCGCAACACATGCTATAGCAAGCGGTGTAGATGCAAAAACATTATCAACGATACTTGGACATACAAACCCAAGCTTTACCCTCGACACATACACACATGTAACAACGGATATGCAACAAAAAGCCTCAAATATAATAGAAAACTTTATGGAAGATATACTCGGAAAGGAGATGAAACCATGGCAAGACGAAAAAGTGGACAAGGAACAGTAAGACTCAGAAAAGACGGTCGATGGGAAGGCAGAATTGTAATCGGCTACGATGAAAATGGTCTTCCTAAGACCAAAAATGTAACAGCCAAGACCAAAACGGAATGTATTGAGAAACTGGAAAAGCTCAAAGATGAAACAGGCTTTATCCGCAGAGAAAAAGTGCATAGCAGAATGACCCTCGGTGAATGGATGGACTTCTGGTATCAGAATTACTGCAAAATGCGAATAAAGGAGTCAACTCAAGAGGGCTATGAAACAAGAATATATAATCACATAATCCCTAAGATAGGAAAAATTCCCCTAAATGAACTGACTCAAAATGACCTGCAGAAATTCTACAACAGCCTTAAACAAGACGGCAGACTGAGATATCGGGATACACTCGGAGAAGGATTGTCTGACAGGTTCGTGCGAAGCTGCCATGCGAACTGCAGAACTGCACTTCAAAAGGCAACGGATGACAGACTTATAAAAAAGAATCCTGCAATAGGCTGCAAGATACCACCCAAGAAATCAAGAGAGATGCAGGTGCTGACGCCGGATGAAATTAAAAGGTTCCTTATACAAGCAAAATATGACGGATTCTTCGAAATCTTCTTAGTAGCCTTATCTACAGGCTTACGGCGAGGAGAAGATACGGCACTGAAATGGGAAGACGTAAACCTGGATACAGGAGAACTAAAGGTACGAAGACAAGTCAAACGGACAAAAGGCAGATTAGTCATGACAGAGCCAAAGACTGAAGAATCGGTAAGAACGATAATACTGCCAAAAAGCCTTGTAAGCATCCTGAAGGAATATAAGGAAACAATAGACTCAGAGTGGATGTTCCCATCACCAAGAATTGAAGGTATGCCAAGAGACCCCTCAGCAGTATACGGAATGATGCAAGTAATATTAGAAAGAGCAGAATGTAAAAAGCTTCGATTCCACGATCTCCGCCACACCTTCGCAACCACATCGGTAGCAAACGGAATGGACATCAAAACCTTATCCACCATACTCGGACATGTATCAAGCAAAACAACACTTGATATATACCTGCATAGCACCGAGGAAATGAAGAAAGAAGCGGCTGAAAAGATTAACGCCCGATTCAACAAGGATACAGGCGGCAACGAAGAAACAATCACAGAAGAACAAGAAAAGCCGACACAAGCCAAATTTGAGCCTAAAAAGGGCAAGATGAGAAAACCCGGCACAGGATGCATCAGCAAGATAAATGACCACCTATACGAAGGCAGATACTCACCCAAGGATGCATATGGCAAACGAATGGCAAGAAACATATATGCACCTACAAGAGAAGAATGCGAAGAAAAGCTCGCCGTACTGATAAAAGAAATGAAAGCCGAAATCGCAGAACAAAAAGCTAAGATCAGGATGGCACAGTAAAACACAAACGGCACGGACATAAAATCCGTGCCATCGCTTTTGGGCGTATTAAATTTTGATACGGTGTAAACAAAGAAAAGGGCTTTGTTCCACAGTTGAAGATAAAAAATTGTGGTCAAAATCGATTTTTCGCAAAATTTTAAACAAAATAAAAACCTCAGAAACCGCTTGGTTACTGAGGTTTAAGATGGTCGGGATAACAGGATTTGAACCTGCGGCCTCTTCGTCCCGAACGAAGCGCGCTACCAAACTGCGCTATATCTCGAAATAAAATATTTAATTTTTCTATATCTCCCGTGTCTGTGGGATAACATGTGGTCAAAACTTGTTTGACCACATGTATTTTGTTTTTTAAGTCGTCGTAAAGTGGCGGTGTTAAAAGGTTTGTGGGAGTTCGGCTTAATACTAATGAATTGAATAGTACCGTGTCCCGAACGTAGTGCTCTACCTCGTTGGATATAGGGTATATTCTTAATATTACCTTTTATCAATCAATAACATTCAAGAAATTCCCACCGACATTATAATAACAATAACTCCGAGTCTTTTTATAATAAATTTAATAAAAATTTCAATTCCGAATATTACCTTTTATATTCTCTCATATAAAAGGTAATATTATTTTTTTAAAATCACGCCGTTTACATTTCTTAAAGTTTGTTATACAATTAAAACATAAAATTTTATAATTATTTGAAAAGAGGAATTGTAATGATGTATGAGGTGAGCCGATAAGAAGCATAAAGGACATTAACAAAATCAAGCAGTATCTTTTAGGAAAGAAGAAGTTAGTTATGTCAGTTTATTGTTATAAGGTCATTTTGCGACAGTAAATCATCAACCTCAAAAACAGAAAGATGATTCACAAAACCATATATAATAACACTGTCACGCTTATCACGTGAATCAAGAATCGCAAATTTAGATATTCTTAAAAGAAGCTGTGCCTCATCAACAGACAGTCCAATCCCAAAAGCCATAGCAATCAAAACATTACGTGACGGTTTTCG
>JAZSPM010000117.1:0-8286 GCA_045537455.1 Candidatus Ornithomonoglobus sp.
ATTTAAAGTTATGTGCAGCCAGCCCTCAGAAGTCACCTCAACACTGCCTGCAATCTCTGATACAATTTCATCTGCCCGGATATTCTCTCTTGAAATATCTAAAGGACGGTACTCCTCAAGCACCGTCCTCGATTTTATACATAAGTTTTCAAGCTCACAAAGGTAATCGTCAATGTTTTTATCTGTAAGCCGCTTTGACATTGTTATGCGTGACATATATTGCATCACCTTTATTGTATCGTTCTGCAGGTCTGAAATAACTGTTTTTATTTGTTCCATTTATACTATCACTCTCCCGAAATTTCAATAAAAAAAGAACATCGAATTTAATCAATGTCCTTACGATAAAATCTTCAATACTGTAGTTCCTGCAGTATCGGTATATTCTTTTATGACGGTATTTTTTGTTTCCGCCTGCTTTAAAATGTCCTTTACCTCTGATAATGTAGTTATGAAAATGACAGTATCATTATCCTTTTCAATTCTTCCGCTTCTGTTCTCATAATCAAGCATTACAAGCTTTAATTTAAAGTCCTTATCATAAATCACATCTTCAAAGGTAAGTCCCTTTTCAAAAGCTTTCTGCATTTTATCTATTATACTTTTTAAATCTATACTATGTACATTCAAATTGAATACATCAATTTTTCCGTCCGACATTTTTATCAACTCCAATCTTTAACCATTATACCACAATATTCTCCAAATTACAATATCCGACAAGCATTATCTACAGATACATACAAAGAAAGGGCAGAAAACTACTGCTAATTTATTACTTCTTTTTCCGTTTCTCAAGGTCTGATCTTTTTGTAGTCAATAGGTTATACATGAAGTGCGACGCTTTTATTTCAATACACACCTTATTCCGGTTAGCACAAAGAAGTGCTTCGCCTCGTTGGTTTCGTATAACCTGCATTGTTTCTTCATCTGATAATGCCATATACTTTTGTACTGCAAAGGCTTCATCTTCTTCAAGCTGTAGAATGAATTTTATACGGGAGTTATTTATAACACCCTTACCGTATTTACCGTCATCAAGTGAGAAGAAGTCGCCTATGTCCTGTGTTGCCGCAAAAGCAGCACCGCCATAGCCTCTTATGACCTTAAATATTTCAAGTACATAGTCTGCCGCAAGCCTGTTCGAGCTTGCACCGATTAGAGTCCAAAGTTCATCAAGGAATATGACTTTCTTTTGAATACGGCTTTCTTTTGCTTTATCCCATACATAGTCAAGAGCCATAAACATTCCAAGCGGTTTTAAATGGTCTGTCATTTCAGAAATATCTAAAACAACATACTTATTATCCAAATCAACATTAGTTTTACCTCCGAACGCAGACAGTGAACCTACTGCAAATTTTTCTATCATAAGTGCAAGTGCCTTTGTATCTTCCTTTGATAACAGTTCCTCATATAAATCCTTTAGTGTCGGCATTTCCTTAAACCCACCCTTTTCATCAAACAAGGTCTTATTATCAAAATCAATACCGAATTTATTATATGTTCTTAAAACTGCACCATCAAGTAAATTCAGCTCGTTCTGACTTATATCATTCTTAACAAGCGAGAAGAAAATCATAAGCTTCTGAAGCTTTTCTGCAAGAATGGAATCATCTCTCGTTTCATCCTTTATTTCAAAGTCCGTTGAAAGACTTGTTTTTCTTATCTCCATTATATTTATACAGTCCTTTGATGATGGTGCTATCCTTATGTACTTACCGCCTGTCATATAACAAGCATCTGCAAACTCATGTCCTTTTATTGGAGCAAGAATAAATACTTGTGTTCCCTGCATACGCATACGGAGTGCAAGGCATTGCATAAGAAATGTTTTACCTGCACCTGACATACCGAGGATACATCCGTTTGCATTTGAATATTTATCACTATCGAATATATCAAGTATAGCAATAGAGCTGTTATACTTATTAAGCCCTAAGAATATTCCGTCATGGTCATAAATCTCAAATGACGAAAACGGGAATGACGCCGCCAAAGAATCAGTTAAAACATTACGCCTGCCCTTACGCTCAATATCTGCATCAACAGAAAGTATCGGGAGTGAAGATAAAAAGCATTGCTCATGCTTATAGTCTGCACGCTTACATACCATACTCATAGAACTGCAAAGAGTTAATACATCCGACACTCTTTCTTCAAGCTCTTCTTCACTATCGGCTGTAATCTCAATTACTGTAGTCATATAATAAAAATCCTGACCTGTTCGGTTAATACCCTCTTTTAAGTAATATCCGCTTGCTATTGCATCGTCAAGCTCTTCAAAGTCCTGTCTTGTATCGCCTACCTCACGCATACGGCTACGGTTTATCATTGTTTTTTGAGATATGCGAGAAATGATTTTATCTCTTGGCATTTTCCTGAATGTAAAGCTTATACCGATATTATCGCCTGCCTCAACCAAAGGAGAAAGCCACGCAGCCTCATTCTTTGTCCTGTAACCGTATCCGGCAACATACAAATATGTATGATACACACCATCAACAACTATGTAATCACGGCTACCGTTATCAACCGATGACGGAGCAAGAATGTCAAGAACAGAGGTTTGTCCTGTCCATATGTCGGGTACTTCTTCTGTTTTTTCCTTATGTAAAACACTTTTTATTTTTGAAGTCAAGGATTGCTTCTTATGTTTTTTCTTGTCTTTTTTACCTTTGGAATTCTTTTTAGCAGTATTGCTGCCATTATCATCAGTCTGTCCTTCTTCTGATGGGGTTGACGTTTCATTAATATCCTCCTCTGACTGAAATTTACCGAATGTCATTTTGCGTATTTCTTCTTTGTTCTTTTTACTCACCGTCTTCGCCTCCCTCATACATATGTACTTCCTCAAACATACTTCCCGCAAAATTGCCGGGCTTTACAAACTTTGATGTGTGCTTATTTATAATCCCGTAAAACAAATCTACCAGAAATCCGTCATCTGAAACATTAAGCACCTCAAGACCGCATTGTGATAAGTACCGCTGTGCTTTGTACGCTTCATCTGCAAGAGTTTTCATAGCATCAACAAACGGATCAAATCTTGTGTTTGTTGTTCTTGATGAATATTCAAATACAATAAAGAACCTCTTTTTGACCGCCGAATTATCCGAAAGGCTTTTTACAAAATCCATTTCATCATAAATCATACTGCAGCAAGCCTCGTTTATCTCATTCTCTGCAAATACAGACAGCTTATCAAGATATTCTTCTATATCTGCTCTTTGTGTCAATACCCTAATCTGCAGATTATCAGGTGCAATTTTCAGGTATGAAGCAAAATAGTATATTATATTCTCCTGCTCTACCTCTGATTTTAAGTAGAAATTAACGGGTAATACCTCAACAACCTTTATGTAGCGTCCGTCCTTTAAGATAATAACTCCGTTTCTGATATTATCTATCGGAAGCCACTTTTGTGTACTGTTTTCATAGTATTTACCTATATCCTTTTTACTTTTCTTACTGCTCATTTAACCTCACCTCGGTACTCCATTATTCTTTTATTTTTAAGCCAATGCCACCAGTTAGACATAAACACCGTTAAAGGATCGTCATTTATCCCTATAAGTGCAAATCCACCTATAGGGATAGCAAATATAGCCGCAATTATAATCTTCCAGGTCAATCCCCACGGTACGAGTTTAAAAGAGAGATAGATAAAAGGCAGGGACAAAACCCCTGCCTCAACCACATTCCGTATCCCGAACAAGCCCATTAGCTTTCCGCTGTCCTCAAAATTCGATGGTATATAGAATTCGTTCATTTTATCCCCGACCTTTCATCATCCTGTCCTGCTGTAATGAATACACACATAGCCACCACTCCAAATGCTGCTCCTCCAATAAAACATAGTATTTTTGCTAACATTATATAGTTCCTCACTTTCATTTTTTATTTTTATGGGAAGTAAAAGTTATGTGAAGTTAGGGCATATTGTCCGCTATAACATAATATACCCGTATTAATTTACTTCACATAATATTTCCGTCATAACCAAATCGCCCAGAACGGGCCGCCCGCAGAGGCGTCACCTCTTGCTTCATTTAATATTATTGACATACTCCATTCCTGTCCGCTTCTTTTGTAGCTTGCAGGGTCTGCAACAAGCACTTTTCCGCTTTCGGTTATTCCTCGTAATACTATAAAATGCCCGTTTGATGTAAAATGTCCCCTTGCCATTATAGCCACTACCAAATGACCGCTTGCAAGATGACTCTCAAGCTCTCTTGCACTTGACCGTCCGAGCTTTTCAACCTTTAGTCCGTAATGCGTTGCTGCTGACGGAATGAGTGAATGATAACTGCCATTACCCTCACATCTGTGTCCGTTTGCAACAGACCACGCACAAACCGATGGCGGATCAACATTTCTACCCGTAAATGTTGATACTACAATAGCCATAGAAGTAGGACCGCATCCGGCTGCTCCTATTGTACTTGACCGACCATACATAAGTCCCGACCATCTTGAATCACATTGATTGTAGTACACAACCTGAGTTTCGCCTGCTTCTCCAAGCATTACACCCTCATAATCAGACAGTCCGCCTACATCTCCGTATTCACTGTTCGGATCAAGATACTGACCATTTAATGTGTTATACATTAAGTTTGCCCAATTCTTCCGTTCTTCATCAAAACCAAGCTCTGCCATTATTTCATCAGGTGTCTTATTATGTACCTCACCTGTTTCAGCATCAATAGTGTAACTGTTTTCAACAGATGCTACAACATCAGCTTCAGTTATGGAATCCAAATCCTGATTAGAACGTGCCGACTCAATAGAAATAAGCCAGTATATATCAGGGCTTACCCCTGCAGGCTGACGTTCTATTGTTTCCTCATAACAAATAACAAGCTCCTCACCATGCTGATTTCTTGCAATAAGTTCTGCATCATTTACAGTCGCCCAGCTAAAAAGCATCTGAGGGATTGCACATATAACTATGATGGGAAGCAGAATGAAAAACAAGAGTACGCATACTAATATAAGTATTACCTGAGGTGACAAAGCCTCTGTCACACCCTGAGCTACCGCAACAAAGTTACCGGAGGCGATGCCCCCGGCAGCTTTAGCGGCTCCTTTAATCATCTGAGCACCACGCACTGCTTTTTGCGTACCGCTCCTACCGCTTCTGTTTTCTATTGTTTCCGCCTCCCTTCCTGTTTGTATTCGTACGTTCTGACATTCGCTCCTGCAGACTTTCTTTTCGGTAATATGATTTACTTACCTTTTTATTTACAGACGCAGGGTTATATTTGCCCTGCCTGTATTCATGATTGATTTGCTGGGTTGTAAATCTGCCGTTGTTATTACCGCCTCCGCCTGCATACCTGTTGTTCTGTACCTCTCTTTCGTGCTGTTCAAATCGTGTTCCGTCAAAGTGCTCTGTAAATGAATGTGTTGTGCCACTACCATGTGCATCCACATATCCTGAACGGTGATGAACATCCCCGCCATTATTATGCGCTACATTGGTACCGACATTGTTCTGAACTGTTGTATTGTTGCCACCGGATTTATTTCCATGATTTGTATTGGTAACACGCTGACCACCTACTACACTTCTTCCATTTGATTGTGTGTACCCACGGCTACCGCCTATGTCTGCTCTTTGGCTCGACTGAGAATTAGCACTGCTCGTATTATGAACACTGCCCTGATTTCCGCCTTGCTGAACGGTGTTACGGCTACCGCCAACATTGGTATTTCCGCCTGTTGGACCTCTGCCGTTTTTCTTGCCGCCGCTACGCTGAGCATTGGGAACATAAGCACCTTGTCTTGGTGGTGTCCCTCCATTATGTACAGACGAATTAGTATGAACTGAGCCTGTATTTGTGCTGCGTTCTGAGTTCTTAACAACACTACCCATAACATTTGTACCTGACGGGCTACTGCCTGATGTATCCCTCGGTATAGGCGGTCTTGTACGGTTTGGATTATTCTGCATTGCATTTTGAATACTTTGCAGATTTTGTCCTGTAGCACCTTTAAACCGACTTTTATTCAATGCATAGCTTGTATTAATACCATTTACATTTGAATTGTTAGTCATACCGTTAGCATTTGTACTGTTAACATTTCCGCCTTTATTTGATGTGTATTGAGACACATTACTCTGCTTTCCGTAAGGTCTGTATGCTCCTGTAGGTCTTTGAGAGTTCTTTCCGCCTGAATACTTAGGATTATTATGACTGTTATATCCGCCGGACTGCTTACCTGCATATTGGTTATTTTTATATCCTTTTCCGTTTTTACGGTAATTGTTAGAACGGCTGTTGTTATTTACATATGTACCGCCATTTCTGCCCTTCGATGAATTGCTATTTCCATTCGATGAACTATGTTTAGAATGCGACTGTTTCTGATTACTTCCTTTGCCGTTTCCGCTTTGCTGACCGCTACCCAAAGCTGCTCCGCTTTGGGTTCCACCAGGATTGCCGCCACCATTAAAGCCATTCCAACCAAAACCACCTCTGTTAAAGCCCCACGGACCAAATCTTCCGAAACTGCCTTTTGCCGCAGCCATACTTTTCCCAATCGTTGATGACATCACTTTCACTGCCATCATTGTCATAGCACCCGGTATATGTGAACCTATTTCATTGCCCGTCTGTGCAGGATTTAAGCCTATCTTGCCTATATGACTGTCGATTTTTCGTGCTACTCTTGTAAGTGCAACAATAAATACAAGCCATATAAGGACTCCGCCTGATGTCATACTTGACATTGCAGACATTATGAGCTTTAAAAATACAATGTTCATTATCATCATAACGAGCATTGACCCGTACATTCTGCACCAACCCTTGAAAATATCATTAGTGTTCTTACTGCCGCCCATTGCAAATGCAAGAGGTGCAAAGAAAGTCAAGACCGAGGTTATAACATATCTCTCTCCGATTTCAAAAAGGAGTTTAACCATCTGTACCATAAGTACGACACCGACTATAACTACAAGCAACCACTTAGCACCCGAACCTAAGGAAAACATACTTTCATCAGGTGTTGTCACTTCAATATGTCTTGGAATATCCAACATTTCTATTACCATTCCTGCCATTGAAGAACATAGCTCACAAATCTCTTTGGAGGCTAACAGCAAAAAAGAAAACACAAACGTTCTTATAAAAAGTGTTTTTGGATCTTCAGCCTCAAAACCTGCACCCGACACCATTATCTTTATAGATTGAAACACAAGATTACCGATAAGCAGAGCCCATCCAAGTGCAATAAACACATCTACAATATCCGATATAACCGGTGCTGTTCTTTCAAAGTACGCTAAATCCATTGACATAACACCAAGCAATTCACCTGATGCATACGACATTATATCAAGCATCATTTCATAAAGCCACTCAACCAGACCCTTTAATATCGGCTCTAACATTCACTCACCTCCTGATGTTGTATTTTTGTTTCTTTATGCAAGAGTAGCAAGCCCTGCCAAGAGAGGTCGCACATATGCAAGGAAAGCACCAATACCGTTAATTATTGCCCATGCAATCCAAATACGTTTGAGCCAGTCCATACTCTGATCGACTTTCTGCTGATTGTTGGAAAGCTTCATTCCGACAACGCACACGGTAGTCATAAGTCCGGCTAAAACCGTACTTATACCGGCTATTTTGTTATAAACATCAATTATGATTCTGTTCGCAACAGTCCACATATCTTCAACTGCAAACACCTGCGGAACAGTCAGTATTATGAGGCATATAACTAAGGGAATTACCCTTGCTGAAATTCTTTTTAATTTGCGTATCACTATTATCTGTCCTTTCATTTTAGTTTTTAAAGCAAAAAACAGCCGTATAACTGGCTGTTTTTGCTTCAATTAATATTCTTCTAAATAAGAATCAATCAGACTAATTAAACCATACATGTCATTCTTTACAGCTATAGCTCTTGCCATATTAAAATCTCGCAAGGCACTATCTTTATTACCAGAATCATACTTATCCTTTGCGTTATTATAATACATCCACGCTTGGTCTTCAAATTCATCATAAGGCATAACTTCCACCTCCTTGTTGTTTTTTTATATATGTTACCATGCAAATAGTACTCACCTATGGAATATATCATACATGCTCAATCGATTATTATCATTGTAAAGCTTGTACTGTATATAATCAAAAGATGAATTAATCCTGTTTGTAGATGAATATAACTGAATAATTGAATAATCATCAAAATCCAAATCAATTTCCACAACTAAATCATTGTAATCTAAGTCAAAGTATTGCTTGTATCCTTTAAAGTCGGATCGTA
>JAZSPM010000115.1:0-8229 GCA_045537455.1 Candidatus Ornithomonoglobus sp.
TGCCCCATTTTTAATGGGCCACTTCCCCCATTATTGATCTCTTTACCTCTCTTGTGTGATTCTAATTCAGAACAGAGGACTTTATCTACAAGCTGAAGTGCCGCCGATGTTTTACACCGGCGGCACTTTTTATTTCATATACTGCAAATTTGGTCGAATCATTCCAGTTTCATCATAAATGCGAAACCGTTCCGGCATCTCATCCAAAGACGAAATACTGTCATACAATCTGTCAAGTTGTTTTTCAGCATTGATTGGAGATAGCAAAACATCTGCTATATGCCTGTAAATCCCAATCAAATCGTTTTTTGCCTTTGGGGATAAAGATACTTTGTAATTCATAGTCCTAATTCCTTGCGAATATCAGCAAATGCTGCTTCTACAGGAATTGTCCGTCCGGCTTCCAAATCCGCATATCCTTTCTCTAATTCAGCATCCAGTTCCGCAGAACTCATTCTTCTGATATCAAGCGGGTGCTCCGGCAGCTTCACCGGAAACGGAAGTCCTTTTTGCAGAATGATCTGCTTATAAAACATGGTAATTGCGTTCGATGCAGGAATTCCAAGTGCAGCAAGTATACATTCCGCCTGCTCTTTGATATCCGGCTCAATGCGTGCATAGAGATTTGCTGTCTTTGCCATATTCAAAACCCCTTTCATAAATAAATGATTGTCTGCACTTCTATTATACACGATTGTAATGACAAAAGCAATACATTTTGATATTTTCTTTTGAATAAGCCGATTGCACGACGAAAGCACCACCAACTACACCAAATAAATATTTGATGCAATACAAATTTGAACGAAAACGGCGTATCTTCGTCACTTCTGAAAATCATTTGATTCCGGAAGCGCAAGATACGCCTGTTTTTTGGCTGTTTGTTCTCCTGCCGCGGACAATTCATAGCTTTTTCTGCCGGTTTATGGGAGCAAATATACAAGGTACTCATGTCGATCGCCCGAAATCCGGTATGACATTGTGCGGCAGAAATTATAAATGCAGATGACTGAAAATAAAGCCCCTCCGATGACCTGCACCGGAGGGGCTGCTTATGTTCACTGATCGGATGATATCATATCAAGCAAATGCTTATTGATACAGACCGGTTCCGAAGAACACGTTATTGAAGAATGTGGTTGTGATGTCCGGACCGAGGCACATATTAAAGATTGCAGTCGAAACGCCCGGATTTGCGATCAGATTATTGACATAATTCTGAACGATTTCATGCTTTGCGTCTCTCTTGACAGGATCCAGATCCGGTGTATTCACAGCTGCATCCATGGTAATCTGAATGCTGTCATACAGCATCTGGCTGATCGCGTCGTCGTCCTGATAGGTCGAGAGCTTGAACAAGCCCATGGTGCGGACTTCGTCGAACCATCCCGGAGTCGGTGCGGTATCGGCAAACTGTCCGTACTTATCCTGCAGCGGTCTGAGCGCGTCGAATACAGGCATATTCTCATCGCCGTCAACGCCGAGACCATAGAATTCGATATAGGAAATTCTGGATTCACCCATGAACATATAATCCGTAGAAATCAACGGCATATCCTTGTCAAACGGTGTCAGAACAATGGTGCTCATCTGCTGCACGCCGTCCGTCTTCATAATGGAGAGATTGCCATAGCCCTCGAGCATATACTGCGCTACTTCAAAATCCATATTCACGATCATACCGGGTGCAAGCGGTGCTGCAATACTGATTGTAGAGAACTCCCCTGCGTCAATCGGCGTCACGGTGTAATACTGCGAAAGCATATTTAGAACGGTGTCCGCTTCCTTATCCATCATATAGCTATTGAACTTGGTGATATAGGAGGCTTTTGTTTCCGTACCGGAAGCGATCACGTCTGCGCCGGATCTGTTGTAATTTGCATTGACATTGTTCGCATTGAGCGTAATGGTATCTGCAATCACGACAACATTATTCAAATTGATATTGTTTGCGGTGATGATGACATCGCCAAGCGGCGCGTAAATGATACCGGTCAGATTCAAATTATTGGTATCAATCACGATATCGCCGAACTCAGAATACAAAACCGCGTTGTTGCAGTTTGCAACATTACCGTCAATATAAATGTCAGAATCCGCTTTAATCGAAGCGTTCAGATTGACATTTCCATTCAGATAGGCTTCGCCGGAAACGTCCATGGATTGATTCAGATTGAGGTTATTCTTCGAAAGATTCAGGTCGTCAACTGCCTGTGCACGGGAAAAATACTTGCTTGTGAGCTGGTCGCCGGAATACGGCATATCCACGCCGGCGAACTCTGTTTTCTGGCCATTCAGGTTGCCGCGCTTTCCGGCTGCGATGCTGCCATTTGATGCAATGCTGCCATTGATGCAATAATGCTTTGCATTGATGGTCAGTGCATTCTCTGCACCGGAACCGGCAAACATTGTATAGGGGAAGGCGGTGTTACCTGCTGCATTTGCGTGTATCAGTGCAGTCATTGCACTTGATGCCATCATTGCTGATACCAATACGGCAACAGCTGCGGACGCTTTCTTCATAATCTGCTTTCTCATATCCAAAACTCCTTTACAATGTATTTGGTTTATCTCTATTTGTATTTTTTCAACCCACTGTGTATATTGTATCACGCTTTTTGTAAAATGTCAACAGTAAGTTTAAAGAAAATTGCGTATTTTCGTAATTTCGTACATATAGATAAATTAGCGAAACTTGTTTGTCTATTTTTACCAGTTGTATTGCCGATAGTTAACAAAAAACGAGTATATTTAATGGTATATTTGATCAGGCTATTGGCGATTGAAAGATGAAACAATGCTTCCGATACATCTACATCCTATGGAATGCTTGCCCTTGCTATGTCTCTTTTCAGGAATCGAACGCAAAAAATAAAGCATGAGGGAGGCGTCCCCTGCCGTCTATTTTCCAGCAAAAAGAAACAAGCAAACAGGATCGTTTACTTGTTTCAGCTTGTAGATAAAGTCCTCTGTTCTGATTTAGAATCACACAAGAGAGGTAAAAAGATCAATAATGGGGGAAGTGGCCCATTAAAAATGGGGCACTTCCCCCAAACCCCTATCTTCCCCAAATAGAACGCAAAATGTGGAGTTTCGCACTCTGCGGAGTGCGACTTAGGGCGCTGCCCTAAAAGCGCTGCTTTTAGAACCCGCGAGCTTTTGAAAAAGCTCGACCAAAACTTTTATTTCACCTTCGGTGTGCGCACCCGTAAGTTTCTCTACAAACTGAAACAAGCAAACAGAATCGTTTGCTTGTTTCAAGAATATATCAGAATGATCCGCTGTTGGAAGTGACGATCGGGACGATCACGCTTCTGTTCTGCTCGCGGCACATTCTCTTGATCTGAACCAAATTCTGATCCATGACCTGAAACAGTGCGTGCGACGAGGCATATGTCTTTGCATCGCAAGCGCAGATACAGGCGGAAACGGTCAGCTGCATGATCGCGCTGTGAATCTGTATGGCCTGCGAAAGCGTGCGCAGAATCTTCTGTGCAAGATCGTTTGCCTTGCCCTGCGAAAGATCCTTGTTAAAGATTACAAAGAATTCATCGACTTCCGTGCTGTAAATTTCAGCCTGCTTGCCGAACGTATCCACGAGCTTTTTCGCCATACTCGCGACAAATTCATCTGCATAATCACGTCCATACTGCTCGTGAATGCTTCTGAAACGATTGAAGTTATACATTGCAATAACAATGTCCTCATCCTTCAGAACTTGATCAAGATGCTCCTCCAGTGCATAACGGTTTTTCATATTGGTCACAACATTGGTATATGCAATTTCCACTGCCTTCTGACGAATATTATCCGTCTTCTTCTTGCTGGATTTCAGCTTCATTGCAAATTCAAAGTCGCGCTTCTTCGATCTGGAAACCACAATCAAACCTACAATCATTGTCACAATCAAAAACAGAGGTACAAGCAAAAAGTTTTGTGCGACGCGGACAAAGAAGTCATATGTTGCTATGTCCTGCTTATCAAACATTTCGTTAATCGCCTCGGTCGATTCTCTTTGCAGGCGGTCAATTTCCGGTGTCTGGAATATATTTGCCTTCACAGTACCGTCTTTCACTTCGTTGAGACCGGGAGCAAGCTCATTATAATACTGCTCGATTTTTGCAATTGTATCTTCAAAGCTGCCCTGCAAGGTCTCATCGACGTCAGAGAGATCAATTTTCCGGAACTCGTCCGCAACATATGCAATATCCTGATGATAAGTAAAGATATTTTCTACATTTTCCTTGACCATAAGCGTATTATCCGCGTCAAGCTCAATCTTCAGAATGCTTCTGTTGATATCTCCGACGCTGCTGTCAATCTTCGCAATGCAGCTCAGGGCGTCCTCTGCGTGCCAAAGACCAAAGCCTGTCTTGGCAAACGAATAAATAACAACAGCGATATTTAATACTGTCAGGATAATAAATATAACCGAAAGATTCTTGTAAACATACGGGTTATAGCCTTCCATAATATCGTTGTTTTTCTGATTTTCATTCTGATTTTTCATGATAACTTCTCCTTTGATCGTTTCTGATCATATGATTGATTGTTTCGAATTCCTGCATATAAATATGATTTGTAGATAGTGTGACTGCAAAGTTCTTCATCTGTGCGGATATACTATAAGAATCACGATATGAGAGAAAGAAGCATTGCAGTTTCAGAAAGAAAAAACCATCCGGCGGAGCCTCCGCCCGGCTGACAGTACCATAAAGCATCACCTCGAATACCAATGCGATTCAATTATTTTGAAAACTATTGTTTATAATGTCCAAGTGTATTATAGCACTTTCAAATCATAATGTCAATATCTACGGCAATTTTCTATATAAAATTTTGATTTGTACAGAATCTGCATTGGATAAGCAAATAGAACCTGTCTAATCATAGAGGTAATTTCAGTTAAAATATTAAATTTTCAAGCTGCTGTGATGCGTTCTGCGCCATCGGCAACCCTGCGCGGAATGCAAATTGCCCGCGTAAAAATGCTTGAAAAATTGCATTCCGTGTTCATAGCTTTCCGATCAAAATTAGCACTTAAACGCATTTTTGAAAAATGGATAAATGCGTTTAAGTGCTAAAAATCGCCCCAAAAATTAGCACTTAAACGCAATTTTGAAAAATCCAAAAATGCGTTTAGGTGCTAAAAAAATGCGTTTAAGTGCTAATTCCTGTTTTTTAAAACGACGTATTTACGTCATTTTCATATGGAAAATTTTTCCTAATACTTTAATACTTTAGTATTATAGTAATGACGCAGCGGTATTCTGCTGCTGCGTTGCAGCAGAATACCGCGTTCAAGAAAAAAATATTTTGCCGACCGCGTGAAATATGTTTGCGTCACTTTTTTCCGCGGTGCGGAAATGTGAATACAATCGTTTCTAGATTCTTGATAGATGGGATCATGCCCGGATCGTTCGGATCGGGTAACACGATGTCCTGATAGCGCTCTGTCAGATACGTCTGCTCTCGCAGGATGCGCCATGTCGTTTCAAAGGTTCGCTTGAGCAGCGTGGTCTTGTTCTTGGTCTGCTGCAATCGCTTCTCCAGCAAAGGATTCCGTTCGATGATCGTCTGCGCCGAAATGTGCGGCTCCTGATTGCCGCATTGCTCAATCAGCTGTACGATAATCAGGACGTTCTCAATCGCCGTCTTATTGCGCTCCTTGACAATGGACGCCTTTGTCAGAAAGGAATGCGTCGCAATACGAAGCGGTTCGCCGCGCTTGGAAAGCTTCGGCTCGCCGTCCTTGTCCTTTCGGATCGCCAGTTTATAAACCGTCTTGATGACCATGTTCATATACGGCGAGCTGAATGAGATCGTATTTTTCTTGTCGTCATAGCCCTCGAAGTTCAGAACCGGATACAGCGATTGCGAAGGCTTATTGTTGCGCGTGCCGTGCATGACGCCGACAATGTTGTGAAAGCTCTGTACATTGTCGATCAGACGCTGTATGCCGGCTTTGTTGATATTGCGCTGCAAGCCCATGCTCTCCGCAAGATCGGGAATATACAGCGTGATGACGTCGTGAATCTCCTTGCACTTTGTTTTCTCGAATTCCGTCAGGATAATCGAATAGAAAATACGCAGCATTCCAAGGTCGATCGAATCAATGCCCTCGTTCGTGACCATGTTTTGCAGCTGAACCTCCGAAACCGGCTGCATATCGTTTCCGATAAAATACATTCTGCCGTCAGAGAATTTCAGCCCGTCCGTAGACGCCAGCGGCTGCATATACGCGTTTCCGAAAGGCTTCAGGCTCATGACATACTGATAATTCTGCATGGTGGGAACGGCAAGCGCAGACGGAATCTCGTGAATGGCTTCGTCCGCCTGCGCCTTTGTCCGGTATGCGTTGGATTTGAGCGACTCCAGATAGATCATGCAGTAGCTGAGCAGATTGGGAATCAGAAACGCCCCCAGAAATTGATAGATTGTAGGAGCCGGATTCTGCAGAAGCGCTTCAAATTCCGTATCGTTCATCAGATTCGAATTCCGCAGCAGCAGCAGATCGCGCTTCGGCATCGTTTTCAGAAATACTGCGCGCTGTTCCGGCGTCCGGAATAAATTCATGCCCTCTGCATATTGCTGCACTCTGATGATGATTGCCATGCAATGGATCGTATACGTATTTTGGTCGATGGTATCTTCCGGAGACAGATGGAAATATGCGAGAAATCCGGCTACCTCGCATATGATGGGATCAATCTCGAATTGTTCTGCAAGCTCGTGTACGCGTACAAGCATTGCCTGTTCTTCTTCCGCTGTCGGCATCGTTAATCTGATCGGCGGATCCGATATTGTACTCATATAATCCGTAAAGGATATTTCATGATTCAAATGCTGACTCCCCTTTCTTCTGCAAGAAACGTCGTCCGAAACCGGTGCGCGATCCTATGGCGGTTATTTATGCGGCACAAAGGAACGGCCGTCCTTTTCATATTCCGCTGCAATCTCGTCCAGCGCAGATTCCAAGATTGTATTGATGATTTCTTTCAGCTCGCGGCGCTCCGTATACGCGTAATCCTTTAAGCGCGCCAGCAGATCGCGCCGGACAATGAATGTCGCCCTCTGATACGCTTCAGAGCCGCCTGGCTGCGCGGTACGCGGTTTTGCAGCCTTGACGGCTTTCTGTTCCGGCTGATCCGCCGCAGGCTTCTTTGCGGCGGATCCGGGACTCCCCTGCTGCGGTACGCCCGCAAACAGCGGATTTTGTTCAAGCGGGTTCTGGTCCAGATGAAATGCCATGGTTATTGCTCCTCTCTGCGCCGGATCTCGGCGGCTATGTTCCGGTATGCGACCGCGCCGATCGAGCCGGACGCATATGCAAATATATCTTTTCCGAAGGTCGGCGCCTCTGCGATTTTGGAATTGTATCGCACGACGTCTGCAAACATTTCATCCGGAAACTTTTCGCGGATCGCTTCCAGAATGGATTTGTCCAGACCGCGCCGCGCGTCGTAAAGCGTCACGATCACGCCGCTGATTTTCAATTTTGGGTTCATACGGCGGCGGACAATCTCAACCGTCTGCATCAGCTGCATGATACCGTCCAGCGGCATATACTGCGCGGCAACCGGTATGATCACGCCGTCAGACGCCGTCAGCGCCATCAGCGTGAGAATCGACAGGCTCGGCGAGCAGTCGATCAGCGCATAGTCGTAATGTTCCTCGATCGGTTCCAGCGCTTCTTTGAGAATGAAATCGCGGCCGGCTGCGCCGATCAGCTCGATCTCCGTACCGGAAAGCCGGATATCTCCCGGCAGCAGATCGGGCAGCTCGTCCCTGTGCAGAATCGCGTCGGCTGCCATCGCTTTTCCGGTCAGTACGTCGCTGACCGTGCGCGTATCAGGCTCCAGCGCGCGGAATCCGGCGCTTTTGGTCAGACTCCCCTGCGCGTCCAGATCAATCAGCAGGACGCGCTTGCCGTACCGCTGCAGCGCTGCGCCGATGTTCAGGCAGGAAGTCGTTTTGCCGACGCCTCCCTTTTGGTTTACAAAGCATAGTGTTTTCATGTGTGGATGGACTCCTTTTTGCATGATTCCTCTTGTTTTATTGTAGCATATATTCAGGGGTATGTCAATGAAAAAGCGTGTTTTGAGTAAACCCAGTAAACTGAGTAAACCCAGTAAACCGAGTAAACCCAGTAAACTCAGTAAACCGAGTAAACCAAGTCGGATCGTAGCCATGTCGTTCTGTGAGCCAAGGAGTTGGTGCCCATTGTTG
>JAZSPM010000162.1:0-4423 GCA_045537455.1 Candidatus Ornithomonoglobus sp.
CTGATTAGGGTGCTGATTTGGCATATCTTGATATTCCAATTTGGCAGTTCTTGATGTGCCGTTTTGGAAGTTCTTGATATTCCCGTTTGGCATATCATAATTTTCTGTACTATCTTCTGATATGCTATTTTCGCATATCTCGTTTTCTTCGGCATTTTCAAGACATGCCGATTTGGCAGTTCTTAAATTTTCGCTGTGTACATACTCTTGAGCATCTTCCACAGAAAGCTCTGGTTTTACAATATATATCTTATTAGGCATACCTCTGCCGCACCGTTGTTCGGTAATAAGGCTTGCATCCGTCAGCTCTTTAAATGCTGATATTGCCTTTTTATATGAAATACCTAAATCTTCTGCTACCTCTTCTCTGGTATAAATAAGAAATACCTCATCATCTTCATTTATCCAGCCGTTAAGCTTTGAAAGTGATAATCTGTCATACAAAAGTGCATATGTAAGCTTTGCGTCTGATGAAAGAACCCTGTACTTTGGGTTCGCAAACATTGCCTTTGGAATCTTTAAAAACTCACAAGTTATAATATCAGTTATTTTATATACATTCATAGTCATTCCTCCTAGCAAAAAAGCAGACTGTATTTCTACAATCTGCCGTAATATAAATAGTTTAAAATAGGTTATACTTTTTTAATCATTCAATATATCCTCAACATCCGTTTCAACAAACTCATCCGGATTTTGCGGATCATAAACATTTTCATCAACTGTTATCTGTACCTGCTCATAATGCTCTTCCTTTTTCTCTTCCGGTGTTTCTTCCTGATCTGCATTAGTACCGAAATTAGGTTTTGCATACCTTTGTATTGGTTCCTCGTCTACAGTAAAATTATGCTGTTTAGATATGGTACTGTTTTCTTTATCGTGCCATTGCGGTATGTATTCTGTTACTCTCGAATATACAAGCTCACTGTATGCAGACAGCTCATCGGGAATTATCTTAAAAGCCTTTAGAGGTTTTTGTCCTCGTATCAAAAGCAGACATTCCTTATTATCAAGCTGCAACACTTCTTCCGGGTACATAAGCGGTCTTGTGTTATTTGACTTAGTTTGTCTGTAGCCTGTTACTTCTCTTGTAATCGGCGAAAACAAAGGCGTTTGAGGTGCCATACTGTTTGTAAGCTGTATTGTTATACTTCCGCAGCGTTTGGATATAAACTCACTTGTCATTGTATCATTACATCCTAAGAATAACTGACTGTCGCAGTTACCTACAATTTCTTCCCATTCCTTTACGGGATAACGGTCTGCAAGCTGGGCTATTGACTGTACAATAACATAACAGTTCATACCATAGCTTCGTACAACGGAAATTGTCTTTTTGAAGTCCAGAATTCTACCTATGTTCGCAAATTCATCAAGAATAAAATTCACCTCAACAGGAAGTCTGCCGCATTCATCACCGTGCTTTCTTGCATAGTCTGAAAGCTTTTTAAACATAAGCGAAAAGAACAATGATGATAAAAATTCATACGCCGTATCCTGTGCCGATATAATACAAAAGTATGCACACGGCTGTTTTCCCGGAAGCTCCATATCTATATCGTGATATTTGGTGATAGTATCAACAAGCTTATTCTGAAACACATTAAGTCTTGAACCAAGACCTATAAAGATATTACCCCAAAGGTTGCTTGCAGCCTGTTTAAAGATACCGTAAGGAGCACGTGCAGGGTGGTCTAAGGGAAGCTTTTGGAATTTCATATCCAAACTCTTTGCACCCTCAGTTGAAAGCATTTTATATATCGTACCCAAAGAACGCTCATGAATAGGCAGCAGTTCATTTGTTACAGGATCACGCATGCTCTGTACATAAAGAATAAGTGCAAGTAATAAGTTCTGCTCCGCTTTGTCCCAGAAATCCGCTTTCTGACCTTCCTCTGATGTATTACGGATAATGATTTCAGCTACCGACTGTACCATATCAACATCACCTGCAGTTTCAGCTATACAGTTCCAACCGTCGGAATTTTCCATATCAAGAAGATTAAATGCCCTTACAATATATCCTTTGTTTTTTAAGTATTCGGAAAACTGCTCAAAAAACTCAGCTTTCGGATCTGTTATAACCATACTCTGATTAAGCTCGGCTGTTTTTAATATAAAGGGTTTTACAAAACCTCTTGACTTACCGGCGCCGGATGCACCGTAAATCATCATATGTTTATTTAGTCCGCAGTCACTTCTTAAACCTATGTAATCGTTTAAAGAGCTGTTATTAAGCTTACCGAGTACAGGACAAGGTAATGCATCAGCAGTATTCTTTAACAGTACCTTTGCCTGTTCCTTTTTATCCATCCAGCCTGATGTACCATGAGTACCCTCATTTGATACAAAGAAGTTTCGCTCATCCTTTGTTATCTTAACTCCCGTTATCCAATGCAAGCCTTTGCCGGTTATGAGGAAGTACATTATCCCTATAAAAAAAATCACACCCAAGCCTTGAGGTGTGAATACAGCACTGAAGCATTTAATAGGATTCAATGATACTGTAGGTGTATCAGCTCCTGTTCTGAAATTAGCAGTTGCATTTATCATTGAATTAATTGCTATACCGTAAAGATATATCCCTATAAGAACACAAACAAGATAATACCAAAAATGCTCCTTTACTTTAAGATATATTTTATTTACTATATCAATCGTCAGAAGCTTTGATTTTATCAACAGCAATTTTCCTTTCAACCACTTCCACATATTCACCCTCCTTTGTCATATACGGCTCTCTTTTTAAAACATCTTCCTTTATTTCGGGAAAGATATTATATATATTATTCTTATCAATAGTCACAACAGCTGTCTTTTGTGCGTTATATGCTTTTAATAATTTAAACATTGTACTCTTTTGAAAAGGTAAACAACACACTCTCGGAACAATTTTAGGATTAAATCTTTCAATTTGTTTTAATGCTCTTACTATTCTTTTTATATTAAAATCAACAGCTATTACATATGGGATATTATCTATCATACCGTCACACTCCGAAAGATTTTTTATCTCTTTTGTATCACATCCTATTGCTTTTGCTATTCTTTCTCTGTATCTCCAAATTGTTATTAACTTTAACTGTATCACCCCATCACGTCCGAAAGGAATTAAGGAGTATTCGCTCCCAAGTTCCTTCAATGCCTGTTTGAAAGTTTTTCTCCCTGTTCCGAGCTTAACGCTTTGCTTTTGGCTATGCGTGTAATTCCATAATTCCTCCAAGTTTTCTCCCGTAAGTATGAGCTGTATCTCTTTAATATTTTTTATATTCTGCACCTGTGATGAATATATATCCTTTTCATATCCCGGAATTATCCAATCATCCTCACTCTCTATGCAATACGGAATATGTATCGTATCTTCTAATTTCAGCAACCCTAAAAATCTTGTTCCTGCAAGCACCTTCATATTTTTGTCTGAGCGTAATATGAGGCTGCTTGTATATCCCTTATCTTTTCCTGCAAGGGCTTGTGCTGACTCGTAGAAGATGTTTATTCCTGCAAGGTACATTAAAACATTCCACTGTGCGTTCTTAAGCTTTCTTCTGTATGACGGCTTCTTCAAATCCATTCTTGCATCCCTCGGAAACTCATAACCCATTCCTGCAAGACACTCACGCCCTCTCGTTGTAAGCTTAAAGCTCAGTCCATCGCTCTGCATTTTTATTAGTTCATGTTCCTGCAAATTGGATATGACACGCCTCTTGAACATCGGCGTATCATATCTTCTCTGCAAGCCTGACGGCATATACCTGCAAAATCCTATAAGCTTCAAAATTTCACAATCCACAGTGTCAAAAATCATCTTTTACTCCACCTCCCACACTATGGTGCAACCATAATGTTTTTTTACATTTTTTCAAGTCTGTAAAACCGCATTTTTACTTGCTTTTTTAAACATTTAAGGGTGGAGCTTTTGCAAAATTTTATGCCTTTATTTTTTTACCCAATTTTCAGGTCATTACTCCACCCTTAAATGGTGTTATTATTCAAAAATTCCATAAAAACAGATGCCTCATTCAAAGGCAAAACATATATTTCACAACGGACATTTTCGGATATTTTTGCAAACAGTCCGATGCTTAAATCAAACTGTGTATCATCTTCTATGACACTGCCTTTTAATGCGTTCGGTATCATTTTCCAGCCCTTGTTATCATTGTCAAGTGCATTATGATTTTCACTGTTACAGTATTCAACAATACCTAAAAATGCTTTTTCAAAGTATGGCAAATCACTTCCGTAATACGATAAAAGTCTTCGGATTGTATCACCTATATATCCGCTTATCCTATGCTTACAGTTAGGAAGTAAGGTATTTAAAGTTATGTGCAGCCAGCCCTCAGAAGTCACCTCAACACTGCCTGCAATCTCTGATACAATTTCATCTGCCCGGATATTCTCTCTTGAAATATCTAAAGGA
>JAZSPM010000064.1:0-10261 GCA_045537455.1 Candidatus Ornithomonoglobus sp.
AACCTTGCCGGAAGTATGATTTGTGTTATCGGGATAGTTGCATTTCAGATCATATAAAAAAATAAGAGTACAACTTTTTTTTACGTTATAAAGTTGTACTCCATTTTTATTAAAAATCTTTACTAAGTAAAAAATCCGCTATATGAATAGTCTTGATTCCCTGATAATTACCTCCTGCATAGTCATCATCAAGAAGAACATATTTAGGATAGTTATCTCTGATTTCCAGTAGTCTGCCATATTCTCTTTCACGTGTACTTTCACTTGCTATCTCCTTTGCCACCTGAACATATATTTTTTCATCTTGTTTTGTGGCAACAAAATCTATCTCATAACCATCAAACTTTCCCACATTAACTTCATAACCACGACGCAGAAGCTCCATATACACAATATTTTCAAGCATAGCAGCTGCACTGTCAGCTTTATAGCCAAGAACACAATATCTCAGAGCCGGATCAGTAAGATAAAATTTTTCCTGAGTTTTTAAGAGTTCTTTACCTTTGATATCATATCTGTTGCAACGACAAATAATATATGCACTTTCAAGTTTACTTAAATAATTATACACTGTTTCATTATCAAGTGTCCGCTGTTCGCTCTTCAGATATCTGGTAATAGATGATGCTGAAAAAGTATTACCGATATTATCGAACACATATCTTACCACGCGCTCAAACTGATCTATTTTACGGATATTATTTCGTTTTACAATGTCTGTAAAAATAGTAGAGTTATAAATATCTCTTACTATTGGATAAGCTTCTTCCTTTGTATACTCACGCAAATGAATTGCAGGAAAACCACCATACTGTAAATACTTTATCAGTTCTCTGCGCGGCTCGTCAACTACAGTAAAAGATTTTCTGAATTCCAGAAACTCAGAAAAAGACAACGGATATATGCGAAAAGAAATATAACGTCCCGTCAGATAGGTAGATATCTCAGAAGACATCATTCTTGAATTTGATCCGGTAACATAAATATCTACATCAAAGTCAGACATAAGAGAATTTACGACCTTCTCCCAGCCATTGATTTCTTGAATTTCATCAAAAAAAAGATACGTCTTCTGATTGGAAGACAGTTGATTTTTGACAGTGATAAATAATTCTTTTGCAGTTATCCCCTCATATTCAAGTGAGTCAAAGTTATAATACAAAATACGATCACTGCTGACTCCTCTCTTTTCAATCTCCATGCTAATCATGTTCATAATTGTAGATTTACCGCAACGACGTATACCTGTCAGAATTTTTACAAATGGTGTATCCATATAAGTCATTATTTTTTTAACATATTCGGGTCTGAATATCATTACAAACACCTCCTGCAACTATATTATACCCTAAACGTCCGTATAATGTCAACATAGTTGCGGATATAAACCGCAAAAGTATTAATATTAAGTATATTTTGCGGTTATAATTATTAAAAATATAAAACTCATATAAACCTCAAACAATAATCTCAGACTGCTCAAGTATCTCCTTCTGTTTTAAAACACGTTGCCTCATCTGCCTTCTTACACACGAAGGCGAAACCACCTCTATAACCGGACCAAATGAGAGCAAACGGATAACTATCTCTGTTTCATCATATTTGTTGTACCAGAGTGAAACTGTACATATACCTGTTTCTTCATCAAATACCGATGTACGCTCAAGTTCTGCAAATTCCATCATAAATCTGTTTATTGCATTTCTCTCTTTTGATACTCTGACAACTATCGGCTCTCTGCATTTTCGTGATAAATTTTCAGGGATCTCAGGATATATATCTGTAATCTCCGTCAAGGTTACAGATGAAATATTTATTATTCCGCTCTCAAACGGTTTTTTATTTTTGTACGAAGTAACATGAACTCTGAATTTATCATTTTTAGCGGAATATTCTATTTTTAAAGGTAAAAAATAATGTGTGATGCGATTTCCTTTGGCACTCTGAAAACTTATTTTTATAAGACATTTATTTTTTACAGCAGTACATATATTTCTGAAATGAGAAATATATTTTTCGTCTTCATACGGATCACCGTCAGCAAACTTGTCAAATGAATAAAAATCCGACTGCAAAAACATAGGTGTCACACCTAGTACTTCTGATAACTCTTCTCTTACTTCCTTATCAAGAAATAACGCACTTCTTCTGTCATTTAAAACTGCACAGAGCCACTTTTTTTCAAGAAGGGTAAGCGGTCTGTCAGGAGATTTTTTTAAAACAGAACTGTATATACCGTCTTCCTCACAAAAAAGACTGTATCTTTCAGAACCGGTTATCTTAGGCTCTAAAAATAAAACAGTTTCAAGAAAACCCTTTTCCTGAATTATATTACGTATCTCATTTTTAGTAACTTTTTTTCTTTTCAGAATTTCTTCTGCTATCCTGTAATAGATACTGTATATTTCCGAAAACAACTTCATTTTTTTAGCCTCCATGTTATTAAAAATATTAAACTTAATAAAAATAATATAAAATTTTATTAAAACATATTTTATTTATTGTTCAACCCAGGACTAACCCAAGTTTACTACAACCGGGTGTAACACACACCCTATATCCCATTTTATTGGGAATACTTTCTTTAATATCTGATATGCACCGTTTAAGTCTGCATTTATCAGCTTATTTTCGTTTGATCTGAATAAACCCCTGTGTACTCTTCTGGATTTATTGTAATTCTCTTTTACCGGTTCTTCATTATCTATAAAACTCGTTCCGCTTGTATAGCTCTCTTCGGTCTCTATGACGGCTACACCATATTCTTCTGCTTTGTAACGAATCATGTCTATAAATCTTGTAAAAGGAATCTGCACGAAAGTCTGATTGTTTTTCCTGCCCATATCAGCGTGTTGTTTCCACTCTTTGTTGTTGCCTACAACAATGGTATTGATGTTGTTTTCTCTGCAATAATCAACGATATATCTGCTTGCTTTGTGCAGGTAGTCTTCTATTTTTGAATTACGTTTTACTGTTAGTTTATGCATTCTTAAAGAGTAATCGTTATTGTTCATTCTTTTTGCAACTTCTCGATAATGACTGATTTTTTTGTTATAGTATTTGTTTATTGACTTTAACGGTTTACCGTTAATAATAAAAGCATTGTCTGATATGTTATTGCAAACAGTAGCAAGGTTATCCACACCTATATCAATTCCTATATATCTGTTGTTATCGGGCTTTTCTTCTAAAACAGCTACTGTGTACACCACTTCCACGACTATTCTGTTTCTTCTTGGCAAAAAACGAACCTGTTGAAATGATACTGCATTATCGTTTTTAATAAATTCAGGAGTTATTTCAAAACCGCAGAATGTTTTTGGAAACTTGATTTTTCCGTTCTGTAGTTTGCAGTTCTGATTGGTAAGTATAAGGATATATTGACCGTCTTTTTTAAGATATTTCGGTAATTTGGGTCTGCCGAGATATTTATCTTTGTGTTTTTTCCAGTCTTTTATACTCGTAAAAAACGATTTCCAGTTCTTGCAGAGCAGTCTTAACGTTTGTTGTGCTGTCTGTGCGGTGGGCATGCTTTGATAATCAGGATAATCATAGTCTTTTTTCAGGATTTTATCAAGTTCTCCGTAACTGACTAAAATGTTTTCTTTGGCAAACTTGTTACGAATGATATAATTTGCATGATTATACAGATTTTTAGACTTATGACAGAAATCCATCAACATAGAAAAATAACTGCATGATGATTTGATTACATGTTTTTCTACCCTTGTAGCTGTCAATAACTTACTCATTTTCAGAAAGCACCTCTTTTATCTTCTGAATTTTACGTTTACTGTACAATTTCATTGAATAACAATGTAACAAGCTGACGATTTCTTCAAAGATTTCTTGACTATCCAGTTTCTCGGATCCTATTTCACTTATTACTATGATTTCACAATTATATTTCTTAAATAAATGAGAAAACAGATCAAATCCTATTCTTGACAATCTGTCTTTGTATGTTATTATTACACGTTCAACTTTATTGTCGATTATATCGTCTAGCATTCTGAAAAAATCATTTCGCTTTTCAAAATTTATGCCACTTGCAATATCTGAATAAATCCCTGATATTACATAGCCGTTGGAAAAACAAAATTGTTTTAACAGTTCTATCTGATCATTCAGATCTGACTTCTGTTTTGTCGTTGACACACGAGCGTATATGTAGGTTTTACGTTTGACATTTTTATTTAGTAGCTGATATACACTGTCAGCATTGTAATCATATTGTCCATTTGGCAGTTTGTTAACTTTTACAACACCTGTTTTTACATATTTAGTAAGTGTTGGTCTGGAAATTCTAAGTAAACTTAATACTTCTTTTGATTTCATGTTTATCACCCAATTATAAGTATAACATGTTTTTGTTTAAATATCAATATATTTTTTAATTATTTTAACATAATGCATAACTATATATATCACACAACGCCTGTATATCATCGTTAAACCTTTTTTGCAGTTCCTGATTGTCTGTTGTAAACTGTACTATTCTCCCGATAAAAGTTTTTATCCAGGGTGACGCTTCATTGGCATCAAAGAGGTCAATATCAAAAGCATATCTTCCGTCTTTTATTTTTGTCACTGTACCGCTTCGCCCTTCACGTATAAGACGCTGTACAACAAAATATTCCGATTTTTCATCTATCTGCACTTCAAAATGAATATGTTCAGTCTGTCCGTATTTACGTAAATCACCGAAACTTGTACCCCAAAGATATTTTTTGTTTGTTTTATAATATTCATAATATGTATCGTACTTTTTGCTTGTGCCGACTTTTTTTATTGATTTTATCGAATCAATACGAACTGAGTTAAGTCTGTTTGTATCAAGATTGTAGATTACAACATAATTTCTGCCCGTCTGAACTGAAAAATGTACTTTGAGCAAGACCGCAGATATATTATATATATTTCCGCTTTTTGTTCCTATACAGGAAAGTACTACCTGATGTTTTTCATTTATTGCATTTATTACAGAAAGCAAAATTTCATCATCAAGTGTATGTACCATATATGCGTGTTTTCTTTTAAAAATATTATTTACGTGATTTACTTTATCACTTAAAAAACTGCCGACCACTCCGAAAGGAATTTCTTCAGAATAAAAAGATATCAGTTCTTTAATCCCTTCATACTTATCAATTATTTCACCCGTTGATTTGCCTGATTTCATAAATAAAATATTTTTTCCAGATTTGCAGGCAGTAAGCAGACCTTCATCACAATACTCTTTTAATTTTATCCGCACTATCTGTATATCAAACATTATATCATAGTCTTTTAATATCCTGTCTGTTATCTCAGAAACAGTCATTCCGTTTTCAGTATCAAGAATATCCATAAGAAGAAAATGAAGTGTTATATCATTATCTGTATACGATTTTGACTTCCAGCACCGATATAAAGGATTTCCGGATATCTCACTGCTGTCAACCTTTACTGAAACCATTTTTTTATGGCCTGTATTTTCCGAATGAATATACCCTGAAAGCCAGCTCTCTATCCTGCGTTTTTCATTATCATAAGTACGTTTACTTTTAACAGCATAACTGTCACGTGTCTTAAATCCAAAAATATAAAATTCTCTTACATAATCTTTTACTTTATCAAAATTTCTGATAAGTTCTGTATACGCAGACATAATTTACGGCTCCTTTTTGATTGATTTTTTTCTTAATTATATCAGATATTTTTACACCTTTCAACCTTCCTTCAAACTTCGCACGTTTTTTTAAATGATTAGCTGGTTTTTATCAGTTATAATAAAAACATCAAAAAACAAGGAGGATTCAATTATGTTTGAATATTATGACAGTAAAAAAATGCTTATACCAATAAAAATCTGGACTCAGTCCATTGAAGATGTAGAAAAAAACTGTATAGAACAGGCGATAAATCTTGCCAGTCTTCCATTTGCAGTTGACCATATAGCACTCATGCCGGATACACACGCAGGTAAAGGTATGCCGATAGGCGGAGTTATTGCCTGTAAAGACGTAGTAATACCGAATGCTGTAGGTGTTGATATCGGTTGTGGAATGGGATTTGTACAAACAGATATACCTGTAAAATATCTTCGTGAAACAATGACAGGAAGCGGAGAACTTATAAAAGTTATCATAGGAAATATTTTAAGAACCATACCTGTCGGAATGAATCACTACAAAAAAGCTCAGCCATCTCAGGTGCTTGACAAAGCTCTTGCAGAGATACATAAATATGCACAAGATGCTTCACTCATACCATACATCGAACAGAGTTATTGTTCTGTCGGCACACTCGGCGGTGGAAATCATTTTATCGAAATTCAGGAAGATGAAAACGGTCTTGCCTGCATTATGCTCCACTCCGGAAGCCGTATGTTCGGAAATATGATAGGACAACATTTTAATAAAATCGCAGGAGAAATCAACGAAAAATATTTTTCTGTTGTACCAAAGGAATATAATCTCCCATTTTTACCTGTAGACACAAACGAAGGTCAACGTTACCTTAACTGGATGCATCTTGCCATGGATTTCGCTTTTGAAAACCGTTCTGTTATGCTCGAAAAAGTAAAAAATATTTTTAGCGAACAGGTTATAAAGCACACAGGAATCATACCAAATTATACAGATGAAATCAACTGTCATCATAACTATGCTTCACTTGAAAATCATTATGGTCAGAATCTGTGGGTACACCGAAAAGGTGCTATACGTGCGAGAAATGATGAAACTGCAATTATCCCCGGTTCTATGGGATCTAACAGTTACATTGTAAAAGGTCTTGGAAACGCTGAAAGTTTCTTTACATCGTCACATGGCGCAGGAAGAAGCTATTCCCGTACAGCAGCCTTAGAAAAGTTTTCTGTAGAATCAGTTATGGTAGATTTAAAAGATAAAAATGTTGTACTCGGAAAAAACAACAAAAAAGATGTTGCTGAAGAATGCAGATTTGCATACAAAGATATTGATACTGTAATGGAAAACCAAAAAGACCTGACAATCCCTGTAAAGAAACTCTTTACTGTCGGAGTTGTAAAAGGATAATACGCAAAAACCATTGTAATTTTTGAAATGATGAAAATTACAATGGTTTTATTATTTTATAGAGTATATGTTATTATGATTATCAATATCTATACTTGTTATAAACTTTTCTGCCGATAATTTCTGCTATAAACATAAGAATACCTGCAATTACAATAGGAATAAAAACGGTCATTTCGGATCTAGCAAAAAAAGGGTGACCTTGTGACAACAACATAATAGAGTTTATCGCTACACCTGCTATTATATTATAAACCTGATATATGCGACCAAAACAAGAACAATTATCAAATCCTCTGGTTCTGAAATACGACCAAACTGCAATCAATAATATGATACATATAAGTCCGTCCGCTTTTACACGTCCTTGTCCTATAGAAGTAAGAACCATCATTGAAAACAACGGCAGTACGAAAAACAGAACAATAGAAATTATACAACTTAAAACTCTGGCTGTTTTATGTTTTCTATGATATTTTTTGCTGTTGCTGCCCTCTATACGTGCGATACTTTGCATACAGGATATCAGTTTCATATCCGAGTTCTTGTATTTTCCGGATTTTTCATAAATTTTAACAGCTTTCTTTATGTCATCAATCTTTTTTGAATTACTCAACTGTCCGGCAATTTCAAGTTCCTTGTCAAATGCTGCAATTTTTTCACGACATTGATTTTTTAGTTTATCTGCCTCTTCTTCGCCCTTAAAATTATCAAGATACACTATACCATCTTCAATGATGTCAGAATAAATATCATTTAAAAGAGCTGTACGTATTAAATTAAAATGAATTTGTTTACAAATTTTCTGCAATCTTTCCGATACATCAGGTGGGTTATATTTGCATGCAAGTTTGTATGATGTAAACTCATCAAAAACAATATTACTTTTTTCAAGTTCACTCCAGTTTCTTACCTGAACTTCAGCAAATAATTTATACAAAAAAGCTTCTCCGTTATATGTATCAAGATCCAGAACTTTTTCACACTGATTCAAAGCTTTATTAAATGAACCATCTTCCAGAAGTATATTTATCCTATCAAGCATTCTTGTAAGATCATTTACATTTGACGAATGATTGCTGTGCGAGTTACTTGAAACCTGTGAATTTTTTTTGCCCGTCAGTTTTCGGATACCATAGATAAGATCCTGAATAGCACCTATCTTTGCCATATCCTGAGACTGAAGAAATGATAGTTCATCGGGCATATCATAAGGGTTCATATCTTTATATACAGGTACAATTGATTTGCTGTCATCATTTCTCATCATAGAAATATAACGACTCCACTCATTTTTTACCCATGTTGAATTCATATATTCAGGTTTTGTTCCAACCACAAGCATAGCTTTTGAAGTAGCAAGTGCTGAAAAAATATACGGCTCATATGCCTTTCCAAGTTTACCCTCAAGTGTTATTCTTGCAAAAAACACTCTAAAGCCTTCTTTTACAAGACGCTCATATATATCCTGAGCAATTACACTATCAGGTGTTCTTTCTCCGTTTTCATCGGTTTCTTTATAGCAAATAAAAACATCATACGGTTTTTCCTTAGATGAGATTTCAAGAATGCCTTTTTGTATTGAATCTATGTATTCTGCCTGCTGTTTATAATATTCTGCCTGTTCTTCAGATGAATATCTGAGAACATTATGATAATCAGAATTTTTCAGAACAGATTCATACTTTGTTCGGTGACACGTTGCAATTTTCTTATTTGTCCCCGGATCATCAACATATGAAATTCCGTAATTGCATAAAACGATTGACCAATAGATATCCGGATCATCTGAACATGAATCTAAAATTCTCTCATATATTTCTAAAGCCTTATCAAATTCACCGTGTTGACGAAAGTGATTAGCACGATTTATCATATTTTTCTGCTGTACATCTTTTATATGCGAAACTGTCTGCTTTGTATTGCAGTACTCACATTCACATATCGTCATGCCTTCTGTTACATTTAAAGCACCGCCACACATCTTACATTGAAAAACTGACATATTTCCCCTCCAACTTTTTAATAATCTTTTTTTAAATCACATATCCTAATTTTATCATAAATATACACAAAAAACAAGCTAAAAATCAGTCAACCTTAAATACTGCAACATTTTCTATTGAAAGTTATTTTCTTATGGTGTATACTTGTACTTATAATATATCACACAGAGGAGGATGTAATACAATGTCAGAAATACAGGATACACTAACTTCATCAGAACAGATACAACTTGTAAACGGTGCTTCATTTTTCGGTACTTCCGAAATAGCTCAAAAAAATATACCACGTATTCAGATGCTTGACGGAGGTACCGGAATAAACTTTGAACAGCTTTTCGGTGACATTGCAAGCCGTGCAAAACAAGGTGAAATAGGCGGAGATACGCTTAGAAATGTAATAACAAATTTTTATGAACCAAAGAAACTTCATGATGAAGATTCAAAAAAACTGCATAAATTTATAAAAGAAAAACTTCAGGAAATTATCCCGTCAATGACTCCCCCCGGATGCTATCCTCCGGGAATAATGCTCAGCGCAACATGGAACCCTGAAATAATAAATAAAGTAGGCCATGCTTTAGGCCAGGAAGCCCGTGCCTACGGAATAAATATTTTACTCGGTACACCTAATATAAATCTGCACCGTGATATACGTAACGGCAGACTTTTTGAAGGATATTCCGAAGACCCATACCTAATATCCATACTTGCTCCCGAACTTGTAAAAGGTCTGCAATCCGAAGGAGTCGGTGCAAATGTAAAACACTTTGCAGCCAACAATCAGGAAACAAACAGAATGAATATAAATGAACTCATACCGGAACGTGCGCTTTTTGAACTCTATTTTCCGGGATTCAGAGCATGTGTCAAAGCAGGTGCAGCAACTGTAATGAGTGCATACAATCGTATAAACGGTATTCCATGTACAGAAAACCGCACGATGCTCCATGATTTACTGCGTGAAAAATGGGGATTTGACGGAGTTGTAATGTCTGACTGGAACGCAGTATATCACCCTGCCGATGCACTAAACGCAGGAAACGACCTTGCTATGCCGGGACCTATCGCACCCGATACACTTGAAAATGCACTTCAAAACGGAACATTATCAGAAGATGCATTAAAAATTTCCTCATCAAGAATTGCTAAGCTTGCAAGAAAATATGCTCAGAAACCAAATGGAGATATTTCTGTAGAACAAACAGATAAAACAGC
>JAZSPM010000033.1:0-2962 GCA_045537455.1 Candidatus Ornithomonoglobus sp.
ATCCCTTACCAGCTGGATCAGCTCTTTTAATTCTCCAGCGGAAGCTTCACTGCCGGATTCCTCTTCCAAGGAATGTAAGATATGGAGTCCCCAGTAGTCGGCAAAATAAGAAAAACCATCGTGGAAGGTAATCAATTGATCGTTGGATAGAGAGGAAAGCATCTTATTTCCGTAGGCATCCAACTGCTCAAATTGATCTGTATTACGGGCAAGATTTTTTTCAAAAATGGACTGATACTGAGGGTACTTTTGAATTAGACCCTGACAAATATTCTGTGTCATGCTTCTTGCGTTGGCAACGCTCAGCCAAATATGGGGATCATGCTCGTGATGGTGATTGTCTGAATCATGGGAATGACCGGAGCAGTGCAAATGGATACCTTCAGAACTGTCAATAACACATTTGGCATTGGTTAAAGCATCTGCTAAGAATTCTTCCAACCCGGCACCGGACAGAATTATGACTTCGGCCGATTCGATGTCGCGCATTTGATGAACTTGCAGTGTGTAATCATGCAGGCAGGAAAGCTTTTCCGTTACAAGCAGGGAAACAGTTAAGTCTGTGTCCTGACAAAGCGCAGCTGTGAAATCATACACAGGCTTTGTGGTTGCAACGATTTGACTGCTTGTCTGGGCTGTACAGCCTGTAAAGGTTAGAGCAAACAGCAGAATAATTATAAGAAAAAATCTCTTCATAGTCGATACCTACAGTATTTAATATACTTGTATTGTTATCATATCACATCGTGTCAATGCATGAGAGTGGAGAGAATAATTATAAGCTTCAATGAAAACACGCTGCGGTAGAAAATTACGGCAGCGTGTTAAGCATGTGATTATGATAATTTCTTGAAAAGGGCTTTCAGTTTTTCAAATGCCTTTTCGTTGTCAAATGTTGCGGTGTACTCATTGATTACTTTGGTGATATGCATTTGCTTTTCTACATCACAGATGCCGTAATAGCGGCATGTGGCACAGCTTCCTTTTTCAGGAGCACAGCTCACAACATAATTGACAAAGGGATTCTTATTATTTTGCAAAATATCCTGAACTTCGTTGACGGTATCCGCATCATAGAAAATCAGGAGCTTCTTTAAAATGTCAGACAGATCCTTGTTTTGTTTCAGCATGGCGAGTGTTCGGTTGTAACAGGAGAAAAAGTCTGAAATTCCGGGAACCTTCTGCTTTTGAACGGCTTTCGCGTAATCCAGTGCAGCTTTTTTGTTTCCGCACTGCCACTCGGTATATCCAACATGAATATATCCGATTGCGCGATCCATATAAATGTTTTTGGTGATCGGCAGCATCATCAGCTTTGAGCATTTAGGATCGCGATCTAAAAGCTTATTATTGATCTTATAAAGATTTAATAACTGCAGCTCAAAAAGCTGTTCTTCGGTTGCGTTTTTCGGGTCCAGCTCGGCTTCCTTCGTGTTTCCAATCAGTTTGGGAACCTGAAGATCCGAGGTGAGAAAATCAAAGGGTGCTTTGCACATATCCGGAACAACGATCTTGTATGCGTGGAAGCCCAGATGGGACATATCACGGATATAGATCTTCATATTGCGCTCTTTGATGTAATTAATGGCGTATTCTAAAAGCTGGAAATTTGTGCAGCCTGTTCTGTCGGGGAATGGAATAAAACGGAAGGAGCTTTCCTCAGTGAAAAATTCAATGGGATAGGCACCTCTGCCTAACACAAAGGATTTGCGGAAAGTACTAATATCATTTTTGGAGGATTCAGAAAGATCAGTATCAGCAATTGTTTCCAGTATGCGACCCTGGAATGTTTCTGTCAGGCTTCTTCCTAATGCAATCTCAAAAACAGGGCTGGCTCCCATATGTACATGGTAGGCGTGCTTCTTCTTATCGATAACTGCCGTTGCGATTACGGGGTATCCGGTTTCCATGGAGCAATCCTTAACAATTACATCAAAGCCTGCGTTCTTGATTTCAGTAATCGTTTCGTATGCAACAGGGAAATTCTGAAGGTAGTCATCGGGAATCGTGGGGGGAATCAAATCCTTACACATGAAATGTCTTTGATTCCAACGTTCTATAATCTCACTGATTCCCTGAACAATGGCTTCTTCAGCTGTATTACCTGCGCAATTTCCGGTACTGGTAAACAGAGGAATCATTAAACGAGAGGGAAGATAGACCATCTTGTCATCGGTCACACTGTAATAGGGAATAGCCTCTGTAAGATTGGAATCACCTTCGTAATCGAAACAGGCATCTATGATTCTGTCTGGAGAGATGGATTTTGTTTCAAATTCATCGATCACATTTGCAATTCTGATGAAAAACTCATCACAGCTTTTTGCAAGGGTGTCACGGTCCATCATAACGGCATCATTGAAATGAAGCTTGCCATAACCAAGCATGCCGGATTGCAGACGTTCCATCAATTCCGCGTGAGCACTGGCGTTTGCAAGTTCTTTTGTAATACCTTTACCGCAGGTAAACAAGGTTGTATTGTTCAAAAACAGGCGAAGAGAATAGCAGTTACATACGCTGTTTTCGTACCAGTCCTCTTTGACGGAAAGTCCGTTGCTGCCTAAAAGCTGTTTAATGTTGGATACTGTTTCCACAGGCGAAGAATCTTTAAATCTTTCATCGATCGTCTTAATCATGGTAACCTCCATTTTTTGAGATGTTTTATAAATAGCAGTATAACAAGATAATTATAAAAAATCAAGACTAATAGAGAATATGACATATTATGAAATTATTCTCAAAGCATCATTCAAAACAAAATGAACCTCCAGGACCGATTCATTCGGTCGAGGAAGTTCATTACTGCATCATAGAAATGAGGATCAGTGCTGTTCGATCCACTCATTTACTTTGGTTTTGGCCATGCGAATGATGTCCTCAGCGGGGTAGGGAGAGGACTCGCCACCCTGAACATAGAGGAAATACAGACCTGCGGGAGTCTGGTACAGGATCTCCTCATAGC
>JAZSPM010000027.1:0-3223 GCA_045537455.1 Candidatus Ornithomonoglobus sp.
GCCTCTTTGTCTTGATAACGCAGCTGCCAAATCAAGTGAAAAAGCAGTAATAGAACATCTTTCAGAATGTAAAGAATGTTCAGAGTATTATAAATCACTTAGCAAAGAAATAATCCCCATAGAAGAACATAAAGATGAAAAATATATTCATTTAGCAGCTAAAATACGAAAAAGAAAATTTGTAACCACCACTTTAATCGGACTATTTGTCGGATTATTCTGTTTTATTTGCCTAAATTATGCAAACGGTTACCGTTTAAATTCCAAGTCTGCTGCTGATTTAAGCGGACGATTGAATGATACATCTAAAATCATCTCCTGCTATAAATGGAAAGATAATTATCATTTCTATATTTATGATAGTTACAGCTGTTTTGATGTTGTTTCAGTTGAAAAAACATTATTGGGCTGGAAAAGTCACGACAACTGGTTAAACTGGCCTAAATGGAGTCTGTATGACAAAAATATCGGTATTGAAACAATCGGTGAATTATGTCATTTCTATTATAATGAAGGTGTGCAGCTGTTCCCGGTTATTACTTATGATGAAAATATAAAGACAGTTGAAGTAACTTGTTTCGGACAAAAACAAACAAAAGAAGTCCGAACAGGAGAATTGCTGCTCTTTACTTTCGATGCAATCAATGCAGAAACTAATGAAATAAATGCTACCGCTTATGATAAAAATGGAAACAGCATCTATTATTACAACAATACCCAAGAATTCCCACTTTGGATTTCTTCTCAATCCCTGTTTTAAAATACAGAACTTTTAAACAAAATGCGACACCTCACAGAAACCGACTATGTGAGATGTCGCATTTGACTTTTCTTTGTGAATCTATGAATTCTAAAGCTTATGATTATCAACAATAAAATTCCTTATACCACTCCGCAAAGGCACGTAATCCCTCACGAATAGTAATTTTCGGTGTGAAACCGTAGTCACGTTCAAGTGCTTCGGAATCAGCATAAGTTACAGGCACATCTCCCTGCTGCATGCTTATGGAACAGGAAATTCCTGCACCGGGAGGGCAGAAAAAATGGTATAGCCGCACAATTGAAAGTATTCTCACTAATGAAAAATGCAAGGGTTCAGCACTCCTTCAGAAGAAATTTACTGTAGATTTCCTTACAAAAAAGACAAAGGTCAATGAGGGTGAAGTACCGTAATATTTCGTGGAACACAGCCATCTGCCTATCGTTGACCCAGAGGAATTTGACATGGTGCAGGCGGAAATGGTACGGCGAAAGGAGATCGGCAGAATCTACAGCAGCAGTAATATATTTTACGCAAGAATCATCTGCTCCTGCTGTGGTGGTTACTTCGGCTCAAAGGTCTGGCACTCAACTTCTAAATACTGCCGTGTGATATGGCAGTGCAATCATAAATTTAACGGTGAACGCTGCAAGACACCGCATTTTTATGAGGATGAGATAAAAGAACGGTTTATCACAGCTTTCAATCAGTTTTTTCAGAACAAAGAACTTGTACTGGAGGCTTGCAAAATGGCAATTGCACAACTCAGCAACACGGATTCTATCGAAGAAAAAGTAAACATACTTACTGAAGAACTGGAAATGATTCTGATAGAAAAGCGAGATTATGTTCTGAACCATATTTGTGATGAAATTAATCAGTCTAATTTTGACAGAAAATGTGCAGAATTTGATAGACTATACAATGAGAAAGCAGAAACCTACAACCGTTTACAGGAAAAACTTGTGCAGCGTCAATCACGGGCTGAATTTCTGCAAAAATTCTACAGTGGAGTTGAAGCTGTAACAGGAACAATCGACTTCTTCGATGCGGCACTCTGGCGAACGCTCATTGATAAGGTGACGGTTTACAGCGATGAGAGGATGGTCTTTACTTTCCTTGATGGGACAGAAATTGAGGCATGCCTTTGATTCTGTGTGCTGTGCGGTCAACTCCTCGTCAGGGCATGAAAAAGCACCTGCCATTTTTGACAGATGCAAAAAAATATAAAGTTGTCTTAGTCGTTGAAAACTGGAAGCCTTGATTCACCAGATTTCAATCTGTCCAACATAAACTATGCATTGATTTTCGATTCCTCGCAACCTATCTTTTCATCGTTGGTATTAAGGACATATTCCATTGCTTCTTCAACCATTCCAGACTCAATGATGCGGATTGCTAGATTCACACGATTACGCAATTGTTTCATATCTGATGTTACACAATCGTATTCCTTCATGAAATATTCAAGGAATTTGGTCTTGCTATTGGAATTTTGTAACTTCTCATAGCTGTCCACAAATTCAATCATATAAGAACCAATAAACCATGCTCCAGCTTTTTCGATTGCCCATTTCATTTCCTTATAACCGACTAACGGAGTTAATGTACGCTCCATAACTCGTACCTACCTTTCTTATTTTGTTACTCATATTATATCACAAAAAATTGCAAATTGGAAGAGTATGGAGAAATTATGGTAATCTTTTTTGAAAAATTAAAATGCATAATTTAACCTCCGCAGTTTGCTGAAAATGCAGGCTGCGGAGGTCTATTTTTATGTCCTCAAACCAATAGAAAACGATTGTTATTTTCTTAACAAAAAAGTCGCATTTAGCATCAAATACTTTGCCACCCTAAAGCAAAAATATGCGACTTTTTTGATGCCGTTTTCTTTTGGTATACTTTCGTGTATCTGAACGGCTATTTTCACCCTTCCTGCAAAGCAACTGAAAACGGCTCTATTCCCGAAACCTCGTAGAATAGAGCCATTCTGCATATAAAAGTTGCACCGAAATTTGTATCTAAATTTCGGTGCAGTTATGTCTAAGAACGGTAATTTTGATACAAATGCGACCTTGCTGATTACCGTTTTCTTTTGGTGGAGTGCGTTTTATTTTGGTTGAGCGTTTTCTATTGGGTTAAATTTGGGGTTCTATAATACAGTTTAGTTTCAAATTGTTAATCCCATGTAGGCTCTTTACCTGTAGAAATCATTGCATAATATGCAAGTATCTTTGATGCGTCGGACGAGTCGGTTAAATTATCTTTATTTACATCAGCAGCTTTACACTGAATATCAGTAAATGCACCTGCTCCACCTGTCTGAATTTTTGCATATTCTGCAAGAACAATAGAAGCGTCTGAAGAATCTACAGAGCCATCATTGTTTACGTCACCGAGCAGATATGCTGGTTCTGTTGTTGTAGGTGGTGTAGTTGTAGTTACAGATGTTGTTGTGGA
>JAZSPM010000145.1:0-2018 GCA_045537455.1 Candidatus Ornithomonoglobus sp.
TTCGCACCATAATGTTTATATAAGTTCCGTAATTTGTCTTCTTTCAAGAGAAGATTTTCATACTTTTGAACATCAAATAATTCATAGTATCTCATTAATTGTAAACGTCAAATTTTAACTACTCTACGCGTTATTTTTTTACATACTTAAGTATCTTTTCTGCCATAGCCTGAGATTCTGTAAATCCTGCCTGCGACAATTCCTCTGCAGAATCTAAAATAGCTTTTTTAATACCATTGTGTAGTTCATCGTAAATCTTCATCGCAACTTTAGATCCAAGACCGCAGCGCTTTGCTTCCTGTTCTAAATCATCACGTGTAATTAGATTTATGTTCTGTCTACCATTTATACTTACTGACATTTCATCAGTACTACTTTCATAAATTTTTGTACATACAACATCATAAAATGGTGCTAGGCGAATAGATGCTAAATCTTTGCTGTAAATAAGCGAACTATTCTTTATATGATTGTCTGTATTACCAATTATGTAGTTATAAACGGCACGTCTCCAGAGTTTTAGAGAATCTTCTATTGGGTTTGAGGAGTACTTCTGCAAAAGGTCGAACATTCTTTTTAAGTAGCCTTGGCCTGTTTTTTCGTATTTATCAGCAGATTTAATGCCTAAAGCTTGGGCAAAATCTTCTTGATGCAGACGATATGGAGTTTTTAATCCATCAATTATACGTGAATCCTTGTCAAAATCTCGATCGAAGCGTTTGGTTGCAAAGAGCACGTCTTCATCATTCATCTTTCCTACCTGCGCTTGTAGAATAAAACTTTCAGGGATCTCTATTCCTAATTTCTGAGCTGCCAACAGACAAAGCTGTTCATTTAATACGATATTTTTATAACGGACATGGCTTTGCTTTACAATATGAGTACTTGGAGCTAGTCCTTGTGGTTTATACCATTTGCCAGAAACTTGATCATAGTACAATCCAACTTTTCCAGAGGCTCCTGTCAGAGAAAGGTGACTTTTAACAACTATTTCAGCAGATTTGCTTGCCCCTTCTTTCGCAAGTTCTTTGATTTCTTCAATAGTCAGAGGTATATAGCCGGCTTTTACGGAAGGGTTTTCTTCGTCTATAATTTGTATAGCACCAAGACATTCGTTCCCAAGTTGCCGGAGAATAGAAATATAATCATCAGAAGAAGCGTGTATACTATCTGCAACACACTGACGGGTAAAGCCTTCTGGTAAAAGTCCGTCAAAAAAACTTTTGGTAGCATCTGTATCAAAGTCTTTTTTTGAAAGAGGAAGACTTAATGAAATTGCATGTGCAGACGGAGATGTGATATATGACTCATCATATGAAAAAGCTGCGTCCCTAAATGAACTACCTGTAATATGACCAGCTTGAACAAACTGCCCGTTTATTTCTATTTGAACTTTAAGATTAATTCCAGCCATTTATCCCCTCGCCTCTACGTTTATATTCAGTCCCAGAAGATTCATAAGATGCAAAGTTTTTCCAATTTCGCAAGTTGATTTTCCATTCTCAAGATCAGAAAGAAAACTCATGCTAAAGCCTGTTATCTCTGAAATATATTTCTGAGTGTAGGATAATTCCTTGCGTCTGTTTCGAATTGTCTGACCTAAAGAAATTGAATCATTTACTTGCATTGTGAGCCTCCATTGAGTCGAACGGCTAAATTCTGCTTTTATGCAAACAAATATAGTCGTTCGGCTTTATTTTCTATTTTAGATTATAATATAGCCGAACGGCGTTGTCAATAAAATTTTGTCATTTAGATATATAAGAAAGAATTACACAAAACACGCAGTAAAAAATCTGATAATTTATTATTAAAATTTATATCAAACAATTTTCCAACGACACCCCCTAATTCACAGTCATACCACTTTCTATCTCAATTCTTAATTCTAATATGTTGTGCAATCTGTCAAGTATAAAAATTAGGAAAGATTTTCGGCAATTTACCACTCTAATATTCTTGGATCATGAAAAAATCATGCCATATAGGTCAATGGATTCTCCGAAGTTCTTTAGGTC
>JAZSPM010000154.1:0-30279 GCA_045537455.1 Candidatus Ornithomonoglobus sp.
GTCCATTTAAAATCAGTTTTATCAAAATCTCCCGTAAAATCCATTTTATCTTTTAAAATATTATATATGAGCATTTTTTCTGAGCTGTTAATTATTGAGTATAGGTTTCCGTTTATAATTTGTCCTCCCACATATTGAAAGCTGTTTTGCTTTTCTGTAACAGGAATATGCTTAAATTCAGGAGTTAAATCTTTATTTTCATTAATAAAGCTCATATATTCGTCAAATAATTTTTTTACCATTTTAATTACCTCTTTTTATGATGTATGCTTTGTTCGTGTGATAATTTCATCCTGTAAGCCTTCGTTTAAGAATATAAAGTAATCTGAAAAGCCTGAAACTCTTACTCTTAAATTTTTGTAATTATCAGGAGTTTTTTGTGCATTTATCAAATCCTCTTTTGAAACATACGTAAGCTGAAAATGAGTGCCTCCGTTTTTAAAATATGATTCAAATAAATATACAAGCTTATTAAAATTATCATCATTTTTTATTAACTGCTCATCAATTAAAACATTGGTAACGCTCGGACCTGTCAACACAGCGTCAGGGTCACATTTTGCAACTGAATTTAAAAGTGCAGTAATACCGTTTCTGTCCTTTCCTTCGCTTTGACCGATACCAAAGTTAATAATATCACCTGAAAATCTTCCGTCAGGAGTAGCTTTTGTAGCATTACCGAAAAATTTATGATGCTCATTGTAGCCGATGAGATTTCCGAAAACCCATTTTTTCTTTAAATAATTTTCATTGTTGTTCCATTTACCGATACTCTTGAATAATCTCTTTGCAATTTCGTTTGAGCAATCATCGTCATTTCCGAAGAAATTACCTTTTTTAAGAATCAAAGTTCTTAAATCCTCATAGCCGTTCCAGTTATTTTTAAGAGCGTCAATAAACTCATTCATAGTAATTATATTCTCGTCATAAACAAATTGCTTTGTAATTGAAAGAGAATCTATTACATTTGAAAGACCAATCGGCAATCCAACGGCAATATATCTTGAAAGTCCGCCCTGGATACAGCTTTTTGCATTCTCAATACACCCTTCAAGGAATATATTGCTTACAATATTACAGTCTCTGCTTCTTATATCCTGAAATCCCTTGCTGATTTTTTCTGCCGCCCATAAATCATTAAAAAGCTCATCTTCGTATATAGTGTAAAAATCATCAAAATTCTTTGCTGATAAAATATCATCGCATCTTTTATAAAATGTATTTTCAACAGAACGTACAATATTCATAGGGTCAAAGCCAAAAACCATACCGCCGGGTAGTGCAAGCTCGTTACAGCCCATCATTGTATAATTAACAGCTTCTTTATAGGAAAGTCCTGTATAATTCATTAACCCCTTTAATCTTGGTTCATCAATTACAAAAGCAATTCTTTTGTTTAAATCTTTTCTTTCGCAATCAAGCATATACCGTAATACATCAGTTGGAGTTTTCTTTGTCCAACGCAGTGAAATCTGAGGAATCCAGGTAGGAAGCTCCATAAGTGAATCTACTATTAATCTTGAAAGCTCATTAAATCCGTCCTCGCCGTTTTCAAGATAGCCACCGATACAAAAATGAGATTCGCCTCCTCTGTAAAATCGGTCGGAGGAAATATGTATTCTTGTCTGAAGCATCAAAAACAACTCCTGTAAATATTCCTTTGCTTTTTCTTGTGTTAAGGTATTGTTTAATATGTCCTTTTTATAGTATGGGTATAAGTATCTGTCAATAAGACCTATGCTGTCAGGGATAAAGGGATAGCAAAAATAAAGACAAAGAATTGCTTCATAAAAGCTTTCTGCCGGATTTTCGGGAACGTTCTTCAAGCCTTTGGAAAGCCTTATAAGATTTTCTTTATATTCAGGGTTTGAAGTATCGCTTGCTTTTTCTAATGCCTTTTCAGATGCCTTATTTGCACGTGTTATGATTGCATTACATAAATCTGTCTGTGTTTCTAAAAATTCAATGGAAGAAATATCATCTTTATGTGATAGCTTTGAAGCTTCTATGTCATCCTTTATACCTGTCAGTCCACGTCTGATGATTTTTCCGAAATCTCCGACAGAATGTTGCCATTCAAATGTAAGAAGATTATCAACAGGCTTGTTGTAAAAATTCTTCATAGCCATATCGAAATTTTTGTGTCCGCTTCTGTGAAATATATCACCCTCAACACTTCCATCAAACCTCATAAGACCTGTAAAACATGATTCTTCTAAGATTAATATATCCTGATTTGAAATATATTCACAAACTCTTTTTCCTGACATTTTAACGGGAGAAAGAAACAAATCAGTTCTGTCGTATTCTGTTTTTATCGGCTCAACCCACATTTCGCCGGCAACAGTTTTCTTTACTAATTCTTTTATTCTTTTATTCATTTAAAATTCCCCCTTTATCTGATTGAATACGCACCGTCTAAAACTACGGTTTCACCACATACCATTACTGCATCTTCGCTTAAAAGATACATAGCAAGCTTTGCTGTTTCATCAATAGTTGCAAATCTTCCGAATGGGATTCGGCTATGCTCCATTGGATCACCCTCATGCCAGTCATTCATTTCGGTTGCAACAGGTCCGGGTGCAATTCCGTTTATTGTAATTCCGTCGTTTGCGAACATCTTGCCCCAACCTCTTGTAAGCCCTGTTGATGCAATTTTTGATGCACCATATGCACCGTATACAGGCTCGTAGCCTGCAACAGAGGTTACATTCAATATATTACCCTTTATGTTGTTTTCAAGCATATATTTTACTGCCGACTGCATTGTAAAAAATATGGAGCTTGTGTTTGTTTTCATAACAGATTCCCACTCATTAACGGTAGTTTCCAAAAGTGTTTTTTTGTTCCATTCACTACGCTGAGCAAATATGCCTGCGTTATTTACAACAATATCCAAGCCACCCATAAGCTCTGCCGCTTCTTTAATTTTACTGTCTGCCAATTCAATTTGTGAAGCGTCCCAGACCATCGGAATAACATTACCCTCCATTTTTTCTGCTGCTTGCTGCAAAGTTTCAATGTTTCTTCCTGTAATTACAACACTGCACCCGTTTTTTGCAAGCTCCTTTGCTATGGCAAAGCCTATACCTCTGCTTGCTCCTGTAACGATTGCTTTATTTCCTCTTAACATATAATCATCTCCTTTTTGTTTAATTATATCAAATATAAAATAAAAATAAAATGTTTATATTATCTTTTATTTGTCTAAAAAGGACATTTTTTATTGCAATCTTTTTAGATGTATGATATAATAAAAATAGGAGGGAATATAATGGAGAATATTTTTAATTATCAATTATCAGATGATATTGTAATTTTTGCAGATACTTTAAAAAAACATTCACCATATACTGCACAGATTCCAAGAGACCATGAAAGTATTTTTTTTGTTACAAAAGGAAATTTACTGTATGAAAGAGGAGATATAAAAGAAATAATAGAAGAAGGTCAGGTCGGATATATACAAAGAGGCTCTATAGATAAAAGCTCGGCATATTTGTGTAATGAGGTGTCATATATAGCTGTGAACTTTTCATTTGACAGAGAAAATGCTTTACCTGAAAAAACACTGCAGTTTAAAATACTTTGCTCGCAGGGGTTAGTCTATAATTATGAACAGCTGTTTAAGGATGCTTTAAATAATTATCTTTTGAAAGCTCCGGGATATATACCAATATGCAACGGTCTTATTATGCAGATAATAGGGTTTTTATATAACGAGCATAAGATTGATGTTGTAAAATATAAGAAAATACAGCGGATAGACGATGCAATTCAATATCTGAACAAGCATTATAATTCCTCGGAATTAAAAATAAGCCATCTGGCAGATAAAGTAAATATGAGTGAAAAGAATTTCAGACGGATATTTTATGATATATATAATGAAAATCCCTATTCATTTTTACAGAAGCTTCGTATAAATAAAGCAGAAATTTTGTTATTGAACACTGCAAAAAGCGTATCGGATATTGCAATGCAATGTGGATTTTGTGATGTTTACAGCTTCAGTCACTGTTTTAAAAAGCATATGGGAGTATCTCCTGCGGAGTACAAAAAATTATAGGCTTGAATATATTTTTTTCTTGTTATTAAAACTTAATAAAAAATTTACAAAAATATATTGATTTTTTACCCGAAAAGTGATATAGTTATAAAGATAACAAAAAAACGGAAAAATTTTAAATTCCGTATTTTTCAACAAAGGAAGGAGAAAAATATCATGGCAAAAAATTCAAGAAAATCTGCTGATACAATGCTTAATGTAATTATTACAGTTGTAGTGGTTGCAGTTGTAGCTTTAGCGGCTTACGCTATATATGATAAAATGTCAGCAAATCTAAATGAAAAAGCAATAGCAAGCGGAGAAAAGGAGGCTACTGTTGAGTATCTTGCTGAACAGGCTTCGATGAGTGTTGAGGATTATCTTGCACAGTACGGTCTTTCAGATATAAGCAAAAAGGCTACTCAGACTGAAATGACAGACGCAATGACAGTTGATAATTACATCACATATTCAGGCACAACAGCAGAGGAATTAAAGACTCAGTATAACCTTGATGAAGCTCCTGCAGGCGATGCAATCTGGGGCGATATCAGAAAAGCATTTACTGTAAAGAACATGGTTGGAGATGAAGAAAGCTTCAAGCAGTTCAAGGAAGTATATAAGCTTGATGACTCAATCACAATGGATACTCTTTGGACAGATGCTGAGGCTAAAATTGAAGAGAGCATAAAGAAGATGCAGGAGGAAGCTGCAAACGCAACAGAAGCACCTGCAACAGAAGCTCCGGTTGAGGGCGAAGCTGCTGAAGGTGAAGCTACAGAAGCAACAGAGGCTCCTGCAGAAGAAGCAGCTGAATAATAGAATAAAAGGAGAATTAATATGAGCGAAGAAAACAAGGAAATTCTAAACGAAGAAGCAACAGATGCTGTTGAAGAAACAGTTGAAACAGTTGAGGAAGTAGTTGAAGAAGTGACAGAGGATGCTGCTGAGGTTGTTGAAGAGACAGCAGAAGCAGTAGAGGACGTTGCAGAAGAAGTTGAAGAAGCCGCTGAGGAAACAGCAGAAGCTGTTGAAGATACAGTAACAGACGCAGTTGATGAGGCTGTTGCAGAAGGCTTTGAATTTACAGAAGAGGTTAAAAAAGCAAAGACAGGACTTATCGTAGGTATAATAGTTGCTGTATTGGTAGTAATCATTGCAATTCTTGCCGTACTTTTCGGAAAGAACCTATTCAACAAATATAACAGAATGGGATATATTGATGTAAGCGGAAAGACAATAGCTGAAATTGCTGACCAGAGTGGTTATGAGCTTGCAGATTTCCTTACAGAGTTTGGCTTACCTGCAGATATGCCGGGTAACACATCAGAGAGTGCTGCATATTACATGATTCCTGTAAAGAACATTGCTCAGATGTACGGTATGGATTTTGCTCAGATGAAAGAGTATTTCGGCTTAGGTGATGATATCACAGAGGATACACCTTGGGGCGAAGCTGAGGGTGAAGTTACTGTAGGAAAGTATGTCGGAGAAGAAAATATCGACCAATTCAAGGAACAGTATGGCTTTGGTGATGAAGTAACAGCTGAAACAAAGTGGAAGGAAATCAGAAACAAGATTGACCAGCAGGCAAGAGACGAAAGAATCGCTGCTGAAAAGGCTGCAAAAGAAGAAGTAGAAGCTCCGATTGAGGACGAGGCTGTTGTAGAGGATGAAGCAACAGAAGCTCCTGCTGAGGGTGAAGCTGCTGAAGGCGAAGCTACAGAAGCAACAGAGGCTCCTGCAGAAGAAAAGAAAGCTGAATAAAAAATAAATCCTCCCGTTTGATATGGGAGGATATTTTTTATACATTTTCGCTTGATGACATATATAATATTGCTCTGTTAAGAATCAGTACCGATAAAAGAATACTTATAAGAGCAGGTATTTTACCGATAAACATTGATAAAATTGTTGATACAATTATCGGCAGTCCTCTTGAATAAAGTGCAAGCTTGTAAATCCTTGAGAATTTCAGACGCATACTGTTGCTTGGTGAAAAGCCTGTGAACACATTTGCAATTATTGCAGTGAATAACGCTCCTATAAGAAGCATCGGAATTGACAGTAAAATATAGAATAATGCTGTCATATTAATAACAAGCTTTGCTATATCCTTGTATACGTACAGTGAGGCTTTTGTGAATCTGATGTCCTTGCCTTCGGTAAGCTCGGAATATTTTGCTTCGATAATTTTAGGTCCCTGCTTTATCAGCAGACTGTCGCCGTCGAATAACATTCCGTTAAAGGATTTGCTGAAATCCTCCTTTGTAAGCTGTTTTGTTGTGTCAAGAACAATCTGCATTCCTGCAAGGTCAAAATTAAATGTATCGTTACTTGTAAGGGTGTTGTTTTCAAATGAAAAATCGGGGATATTTTTTTCGTAATATTCTCCCAAAATCCCGTAAAGCTCTCTTGTTGCGGATATAAGCGTTACCGATGAAATCAGAACAAGTATTAATACGTATAAAATAACACGCCATACAGAATTATCAAGAAGCTCCTTATACCGTTTGGGATTTACAAGAGCTATTGCAAAATCGTTTATAAGTTTCATTTATTAAATCCTTTCAAAATAGATAAAATCTCGAAATCAATTCATATGTATATCCCAATCTGGGGCACACCTTACGTGCCTAAAAACAGATTGTAATATACATATGAAATGCTTTCTCGATTTCTCGCACCGTATAAACAGCCATTTATTAAGCAAGTCATCCGAAAGCGTTTAAAATTAAAGTTCAAGAAATTTTTGTATGCAACGTAATATCAGAAATTTCTTGTTAATTTTAAATGCTTTTGAGGAACTTGCAAAACATCATTTCCCTAATTTTAACATACATATTTTCTGTTGTCAATATTATAATTAACTATATTTATATCAAATTGGTATATTTATCTTGATTTTTTGGATAAATTAGAGTATAATAACTTTTATATATAAACAATCAAGGAGTATAAAAATGGATATTATTTCGATTTTATTTTTAGCGGTTGCTTTGGCTATGGATGCGTTCGGAGTGAGTATAACGGACGGAATTATAGTAAAAAATATACGCTTTCGTGATGCTGTAAAAATAGGCTTGTTTTTTGGTGGATTTCAATTTCTGATGCCATGTATAGGAAGCTTTCTTGCAGGCTTTGCCGTTGATTATATAAAAGCGTTTGACCACTGGATATCCTTCGGCTTGCTGTTATTCCTTGGTATAAGAATGATAATTGAAGCAAAAAAAGAGGAAAAGGAAATCCCAAGCGACCCGTTAGGCTTACAGACGCTTGTATTTATGGCGATTGCAACGAGCATTGATGCACTTGCTGCAGGCGTTACAATAGCGGCGGCAGGAACGGAATCAGTTCTGTTTCCGGCGGCAGTTATAGGCGTTGTGGCTTTTATATTTTCCTTTGCCGGCTTATACATAGGAAACAAATTCGGAGATGTTTTAGGAGAAAAAGCAGAGGTATTCGGCGGAATAATGCTGATTTTTATAGGTACTAAAACTCTGATTGAGCATTTGTTCGGATAAGGAGAAATAAATGAAATCTGTATTATTGGGAATGTCGGGAGGAGTAGATTCCTCAGCGGCGGCGTATATTTTAAAGGAACAGGGATATAAAGTTATAGGAGCGACCATGATTTTGCGTGACGGTCACGACTGCACAGATGCACGCAGGGTATGCGAGCATTTGGGCATTGAATTCAGGGAGCTTGATTTCAGAAAAGAATTTTCAAAAGAAGTAATAGACTATTTTGTGAATGAATATGTAAGCGGCAGAACTCCGAATCCGTGTATAATGTGCAATAAATTCCTGAAATTCGGAAAGATGTTCGAATATGCAAAGGAAAACGGAATTGATTACGTTGCAACAGGACATTATGCAAAGGTAGAGTATGACGGAGAAAAATATATACTTCGTACTGCCGATACCATCAGAAAAGACCAGAGCTATGTGCTTTATAATCTTACTCAGGAGCAGCTTTCAAGAGTTCTGTTTCCGCTTGGCGAATATGAAAAAGAGGAAATCCGCAGAATCGCTGAGGACGTAGGAATTGACGTTGCAAATAAGCCTGAGAGTCAGGAAATTTGCTTTGTTGAGGATAACAACTACGCAAGATTTATAAAGGAATATTCGGGATATGTACCTCAGGAGGGTGACTTTTTAGACGTAAACGGAAATATAATGGGTACTCACAAAGGTATAATTTATTATACTGTGGGACAAAGAAAGGGCATCGGAGCGTTTGGGCGGCCGATGTTCGTTATGAAAATAAATCCTGATAACAATACGGTTATACTCGGTGAAAAGGGTATGGAATATTCAAATACACTTACCGCAAGAGAGGTTAATTTTATATCGGGTGAATATCCTGATGAGGCAATTAATGCTCAGGCACGTATACGGTATCAGTCACAGCCGTCACCTGCAAAAATCATTTATCTTGGAGACGGACGTGTGAGAGTTGAATTTGAAGAGCCTCAAAGAGCAGTCACACCCGGACAGTCGGTTGTGTTCTATGACGGGGATATTGTTTTAGGCGGCGGAATTATTGAATAAAAGCCCGAAAGCGTTTCGTGTCTGTATATCAATCTGTTTTTATCGCGCAACGTAGCGATAGATTGATTACAGATATCAAATGCTTTCAGGCTTTTATTTTATCGGGAGGGTATGGAAACCTTCCCTTAATTTTTATATATAATTCTTTGGTGAAATTCCCATTTGCTTTTTAAATACATTTGAAAAATAATATACATTTTCAAATCCGCACATATGGGCAATCTCAGACACGCTGAATTTTTTTGTCTGCAAAAGCTCACAGGCACGGTTAATTTTTAATTTTGTTATATATTTCACCGGTGGACAACCGTATTTGTCTATAAAAAGCTTTTTAAAATATGAATAGGACAACCCCGACTGACTTATCATCGTTTCATAATCGAATTTCATATCACAGTAATGCTCGGCAATATATTCATCGGACAGCAAAAGATAATTTAGCTTATCATTCGGAGTGTACCTGAGCTGTGTATGAAGCAGTAAATCCAATATATTATATGCCTGCTGCATAGCCTTATAATAATATCCCGTACGCTTTTCAAGCCATATTCTGTATATCTTTTCAAAATAAGCCTTAAATTCCTCAGGCTTGGCGGTAATCTTAATAGCCTCATCGGGAAGCTCCGCATCCGTATCAAAATAAATATTATAAAGTGAAAATTCCTCGCTTGCATCAACCGTATAGTTAATATCCTTCATGGTTTTGGGAATATACAGAACAGCACCTGCTGTCATATGAATTGTCTGACCGTTAAAAGTAATTATGCTGTCTCCCTTTATGTAATATGTAAGCTCATAAAAAGCAGGCTTGTGGGGATATTTATGATGTAAGGATTTGGGCTTATAATATACCACATTGTGTATTTGCGATATATTTACGTATTCATTTTCAAAAAGCATAAAATCACCTCGCAAAATAATTTTATCATATTAATTTACCTATTGCAACAAATTTTATAAATAATTTCTGTAAAAACTCATAAAACTGCAAAAATTAAAGTTGAAAATTATAAAAAAATCGTTTTGTTTATTTACATTTGTTTAATGGTTGGTATAATTTTATTTATCAAACAGAAAGGAAGATAAAAAAATGGATTTAAACGGAAAATGGATTTTAACAGGCTTTGATGAAAACGACAACAAAATAGAGCTTGAAGCAACAGTGCCGGGGTGCGTTCATACGGATTTAATAAGCAACGGAATAATAAAGGATTTATACTGGCGTGATAATTCAAAGCTGTACCAGTGGATCGAAAATAAGGACTTCACATACGAGAAGCATTTTGTTGTTGATGAAATCGAAGAAAATGCCTATCTTGAATTTGACGGGCTTGATACATACTGCGATATATTCCTGAACGGAGAAAAAATCGGAAGTGCAGAGAATATGTTCATTCCTCATGAATTTTGTGTTGACGGAATGCTTAAAAAAGGCGAAAACACATTAACAGTTGCTTTTCGCTCGCCGATTAAAGCAGTTGAGGGTATGCCCGAAATGCCATGGGGATGTTTTTGCATTGAAAGATTAAACACAAGACGTATTCAGTGTACCTATGGCTGGGACTGGGTTGACCGATTTGTAACAATGGGTATCTACCGTGATGTAAGACTTGTATTCAGAAAGCCCAACGAAATTGATAATGTTTATGTATACACAAAGAGAATCACTCCTTTCTCTGCACAAATTAAAGCAGAAATCAATTTCAGAGATGTAATATCAGAAACAGAATGGGTAAATATAGAAATATATTCACCTGATGATAAGCTTATATTCTCAAAGAAGCGAATGATATTAAAGGAAACAATGGACGAAAGCTTTGATATAAGAAATCCTCAGCTATGGTATCCTAACGGCTACGGCGAACAGCCTCTTTATAAGCTGGTGCTTTCTACTGAGCATTCAAGAAAGGAAACGATTTTTGGAATACGTGAAATCACAGTCATACAGCTTGAGGATGAAGAAGGAAGCGAAATGGAAAAGCTTGCCCGAATCATGCAGAATGATGACATTTTTAAGGAAAGGGACAACAACGAAAAAACAGCGGGCTTTACTGTAGTGGTAAACGACGTTAAAATCATGTGTAAGGGCGGAAACTGGGTACCATGTGAGCCGTTCCCGTCAGCCGAGACTCCTGAAAAAATAGGAAAAATTCTTGATTTGTGCCACAATGGCGGCGTTAATATGCTAAGAGTCTGGGGCGGCGGAATTTTTGAACAGGATTTCTTCTATGAGGAATGTGACAGACTTGGTATTCTTGTAACGCAGGATTTCCTTATGGCGTGCGGACAATATCCCGAACATTATGAATGGTTTATAAAAGCACTGAATGAAGAAGCAAAGGCAGCGGCACTAAGACTAAGAAATCATGCGTGTCTTGCATGGTGGTCGGGCGATAATGAAAACGGCGAAAGAGGAACCGAAAATACAACAAAATTCAACGGATATTTTGCTGCCACATACGGAGCAGAGTCGATTATCAAACAGTATGACAGAGAAAGATATTTCTTCCCGTCATCACCTTACGGCGGTGATTTGTATTCATCGGTTACAAGAGGTACTACCCATAACACAAACTTCCAGGGCCGTATTTTTAATGCTGTACGTTATACGTCTTTTGAGGATTATGTGGAATTTTTCTCCAAGATGTTTGCACGCTTCAGTGTTGAGCAGTCGTGTCTTGGACTTCCGTTTGTATCATCACTCAGAAATTTCATGACTGATGAGGATATTTTCGGCGAAGATGATTATATGTCAGAATTCCACACAAAGAACGGCTGCGGTGACGACTTGATGGCCTTCACTATTTTTGATGCAGTAGTTACAATGGCTGAAAAGGTATTTGGCAAGTTCACAAGTCCGCAAGACTCAATCAAAAAACAGCAGATGGTTCAGTGTGAGTGGATAAGACTGACCTTTGAAGTACACAGAAGAATGAAGTGGTATTGCTCAGGCTTAATTTACTGGATGATGAATGACTGCTGGCCTGCGGCTAACGGTTGGTCAATTATAGATTACTATGCAAAGCCGAAGCCTGCATATTATGTATTCAAGCGTTGTGCAAATGCCGTTGTTGCGTCAATAGAGAAAAAGGACGGCAAGCTCAATATTTATGTTTCAAATGATAAGCTTGAAAAATGTACAGGTAAGGGAACTGTTTATCTGTATGATTTTAAGGAAAACAAAAAGCTTGCAGAAAAGAGCTTTGATTTTACTGTAGAAGAAAACGAAGCAGGAAAGGTATTTGAATGTGATTTTGCTGATTTTGAGCCGAACAGCCGTAGTGTAATTGTCTGCGATATTGAAAGCAATATCAACAACGACAGAACTTTCTATGTGGAAAACTTCTCAAAAACAGAGCTTACATATAAGGATGCAGAGATTATAGACGAGGACGAAAACAGCATAACAGTTAAGGCTGAGGAATTTTTACCGTTTGTAATGCTTGATGTGCCTTATGAATTGGAAGAAAACTGCTTCACAATGCTAAGCGGCGAAACAAAGAAAATTATGAAGAAATAAAAAAACGGGCATTGCCCGTTTTTTTTACTCTATTATAGGATACAACTGAATTGTGTTTCCGCCGTCAACTACAAGCTCTGCACCTGTGGTGTTTCTTGCGTGAGCGGCAAAATACCATACTGCGTCCGCAATGTCCTCGCCTACGGCAACGTCACCGATTGGTGTGTAGCGTGACGGTACATTTGCGTAAAATTCAGGGTTCTTCTCCCATCTGTCGGTTTTTATCATGCCCGGCAGTACCGCATTCACACGGATATTGTATTTTCCCAAATCAAGAGCCATTGCTCTCATCATACCGAGCTGTCCGCCTTTTGATGCTGAGTATGCAATTCTGTTAGGAATTGCACGGTATGCAGTGTTTGAGTTTACAAATACAATGTTACCGCCACCATTTTCCTTCATACGCTTTGCGGCATATTCGCATATGCAGTAGTTCCACGTCATGTTTGTGTTTATAACACGCATAAAATCAGTCAGCGGATTTTTGAAAATCTCAATTTCAAGTCCTTGGTCAGCGGCGTTCAGAACAAGAGTTTCTGCAAAAATACCTTTTTCATCAAGCATTTGAAACATCTTGCGTACTGAATCCTCATCAACGGTTGTTTCGTTTATTAAAGAATCAATGGCATAGCCCATTATGCTGACGTTCGGGAATTTTTCCTTATATATTTTTTCTGCTTCGTCTACCTTTTCCTGACTTCTGCCGGTAAATACAACATTATAGCCTTCAGAAGCAAATTTTTCAACTATTGCAACGCCAGTATTGATGCAGGCGCCTGTAATTAATGCTGTTTTCATTATTTTTCCTCCAAAAAATCTCCAAAAGTAAGAATAAGTGGTGTATCCTTGATTGGCAGCTTTTCTATATTGTATACGCCATTTCCTACTTCTTCAATAAGCTCGTCAGGGATTTCATAAATGCTTCCGTCCATTACGTCAACAAGCTTCATGTCTTTGTGGTCGGTAAGAACCTCAAGTCTGATTGTTCCCTCAAATGATGTTGTAAGAATATTTGTAGGATACCAATAAACCATAGCCTCGCCGTTCTTACGCTTGAAGCAACCTGTTATTGTCTGATTTCTTTCTATGTCATTACCCATAACCCATTCTGACGGCATCGGGTGGAAGAAAATCGGAAGCTCGCATTGCTCATAATCGTTTGCAAATACTGATGCAATATTCTGCAATGTATAGAATGAAGGCTTTCTGTAATACTCACCGCTTGAGTGTCCGTCCTCGTCAAAGTCCGCACCTAAAATTCCAAAGTATCCGTAATCAAGATACGAAGCCTTATCCCCTACCTTGCCGTGAAGGGCTTCAATCATGTCCATACATGAGAAATATGAAGTAAACCGTACGCCTGACATAATATCAGCTATTGTATGACGTACAAGCTGTTTTGCCTGAGCAACCTCTGTCCAGCCTGCTGTGTGGAGCGCACCATGACCGCCGCTTCTTGACTGCGAACCGCTCTCACCCTGAATAAGTCCGATGTTCGGATTGAATCTGTCAATAAGTGCCTGATATGTTTTTACCTTTTCAAATACAAGAGTTTCATCACGAACATATTCATGGAATGAAACATAATCTATGTAATCGCCCATGCCTGTAAGGAATGCGTCGTTTAAGAAGTCAAGCTTACGTTGACAAACGCATCCGCCGATGACTTTTGCTTGCGGGTATACCTCTTTCACTGCCTTTGCAGTAGCGATAGTAAATTCACCAAGCTCCTTACCGCTTGGGCCATGCTTCCAACACCAGCTACCGTCAGGCTCGTTCCATACCTCGTAGTAGTTGATTCTGCCTTTGAAATGCTCGGTAAATGCTTTGACATAATTTGCCCAGCCCTGCTTTTGCTCATCATTGAACATAGGCACACAGCCCACAGCACCGAAAACCTCTTTTGCTTCTTCATTATAAAGCTCGTTTCCGTAGCAAAGGCAAACCCACGGTTCAATACCTCTTTCGATAAGATTGTCAACAATGCTGTCAATCCATTCAAAGCTGTAAACGCCTTTTTCACGTTCTGTTCTCTGCCAGCCTGACTGTATTCTTGCCCACTTGATACCTGTTTCTGCGACCTTGTCATATGCCTTTTCAGGGTCGAATACGTCACGGTCAAGCTTTTCAAAACCAAGTCCGATTTGTGAGTGTTTAATTTCCTTTGAGCTTTTGGGCTTTATCTGCCCGATTTTCTTTAATTGCTGCATTGATTGGTTCATTTTAGTTTCTCCTTCTTTCTAAAAATAAAATTCTGTTTTTGCAGGACGAATATCAGTTAACGCTCCTGTGTAGTGACGAAGTGTATGAGGCTTATACGGATGCTTCAGGCACTCCTCCTCGTTTATTTCAATACCAAGTCCGGGCTTATCGGGGATTGTTATATAACCATCCTTGTATTCAAGACTCTCATTGGTTACGTCCTTTCTCCATTCAACGTCAGAATACATGATTTCAAGTATGCAGAAGTTAGGACAGCTTGCCGCTAATTGAAGCGTTGCCGCATTTGCAACAGGGCCTGACGGGTTGTGCGGTGCAAACGGAATATATCTGCACTCAGCCTCTGCCGCAATTTTCTTAAGCTCCATAATTCCACCTGCGTGAGAAATATCAGGCTGTATGTAATCTGCCGCCATTTTGTCAAACATCGGCTTGTAATCCCATCGTGTATATAATCTTTCACCTGCTGAAATTGCAACAGGTGACTTGTCTCTTACTTCCTTCAGTGCATCAAGATTATCAGGCGGTACGGGTTCTTCAAAGAACATCGGCTTGAACTGCTCAAGCTCCTTTGCAATTTTGATTCCTGTAGGAATGTTAAATCTGCCGTGACCTTCGATAAGTAAATCGACTTTATCACCAACAGCCTCACGGACTGCCGCAACATTACGGAGTGCTTTATCAAGGTCGTGGTTTGAAATTTCAAGATAGCTCTTGCCGAATGGGTCCCACTTCATAGCCGTAACACCTCTCTGAACTGCTATCTTTGCTTTTTCTCCGAATTCCTCAGGCTCCTTTGCACCTGCAAACCAACCGTTAACGTAGATTCTTACTTTGTCATGAACCTTACCGCCCATAAGCTGATAAACAGGGACGTTCAGGCTCTTGCCCAAGATGTCCCAAAGAGCCATTTCAACTGCCGACAGTGCCGACATCAGCACAGGCCCACCTCTCCAGTAGGCATCACGGTAAATTCCGTGCCAGTGCTTTTCAATATCAAGCGGATTTTGTCCCACAAGATATTCCTTTATGTGTTCAACAGCACCCAAAAGTGCCTTTTCCTTGTATTCAAGAGTAGCTTCTCCCACTCCGTCGATTCCTTCATCTGTGTAGACCTTAACAAATACCCAGTTTGTTCTGAAACAGTCTACAACGAAGGTTTTAATATCAGTAACCTTCATAATAATTATTCTCCTTTCTCATGTAGGTAAGCCTTTAAAAATTTTTTATGCGTATTTTGGTGGTAATCTGAACGAAAATACCATCCTTTATTTTATTATTAGTAAATCGTCTGAAAGCTTTGAAAATTACATTTCAAAAATTTTGTATGCAACGTAATATCAAAATTTTTGAGTAATTTGAAATGCTTTCAAGAGATTTGCGTTTTTATTTTACTTCATCAAATACCCTTACATAATCTACTACAAATTCATCCTTTAATCCGCTGCCAAAGTCTACAATCTCCGAATATCCGGGTATTGTTCTGTGTCCCTGACATTCTGTGAACAGCAGAATAAACTGTTCTGTATGTGACACTGCCTCGCATAGCTTCTGACCGCTTTGCTTTCCGTCAACATAGAAGGTATATCCTGTTTCGTCCCAGTGAACGGCAAAGGTGTGATATTCGTCAAGGCTTATAGGGATTGCATCGTCATCTGTTGCCCAGCGCTTAAAGCCTCCTGTATTTTCAAATTTATGACCTTTTCCGTAACCGCCCCAGTGATTGAAATGCGGAATATATGAGCCGGGCTTGAAGCTTTCTAAAATATCAACCTCAACACCTGCTTGGGCGGGATCGTCAAGGATTGCAACATTCGGTGCCTGAAGCCAGAACGCTGACCACCACGGTCTTTCATGCTGAAGCTTACAGCGTACTTCATAGTAGCCGTACTTGTGCGTGAACTTAGGCGGAATATTTTTGCTTTCTCCGTCAGGTCTGTCGGTATAGTTTTCGCCCGTCTGAATTGTTGATGAATAATATTTGCCGTCCTTTTCAACAAGATGGAAAACAATATTGCTGTTTCCGTCAAATGAAATTGCGTCTTCTATATATGTTTTATGCCGTTGACCTGCCATATGTAAGCGGTAATACCACTTTGTTTCGTCAAGCTTGTCTCCGTCAAATTCATCGTTCCATACAAGCTTCCATTCTCTGTACTCGGGAAGATAGCTTGATACGTGACCTTCTACCTTATATTCTTTCATAATTTTATCTCCTTATAAAATTCAGGTACAACCTTATCCTCATATTCCCATTCGTTCATGTCAAAATTATCGAACAATCCACAGTGCATCGGAACTGCTTTAGCTCCGACTTTTTCGCAAAATCTTGCGGCGTCTGTCATGTTCATGTTGTTTCCCAAGCCGTTTACCGGCAGGAATATAACGTCTATGCCGTCTGGTAAATCCTCAAAAATGTCTGTGTTGTACAGCGTGTCGCCTGTGATGTAATATCTCTTGTCCTCGGCTTCGATTATTACCCCGATTGCATTCGTGTCCGAATGCTCGGCTTTTACTGCAGTGAAGCTTATTCCGTTCATTGTCCACTGCGTATGGCGGTTGAACATAACATAATTGTTATTGCCCTTGAATTTCCTTGCCTCTGTCCATGAATTGCCCGATGCAAGTACGCATACGTTACTGTCCTCGTTCAGATAATGCTTCAGAGTTTCAGGGTCGGTGTGGTCAAGATGATTATGCGTAAGCACGATAATATCGGGCTTTATTTTAAGCAAAGCTTCATCAACCGGCACACGTCTTTTGTTTTTGGGTTCAATAGCGGCAACGCTGTCTGAAAGATACGGGTCAACAACGATTGTTGTTCCGTTTGTCTCAAACATCAGTCCGGCTTGTCCCAGCCATGTGATTTTCATAATATCATTCCCTTCATAATTGATTGTTAATTACATTATATTATAAATATTACTGAATATATATAATTATCTTAGTATATTTTTTAGAAATCTTACTTTTTTACTAAGTTATTGGATTTTTGAATATTGTTATTTCTGCTTTTATATTGACATTAACACTATATTGTGATATAATCAATGAGGTTTTTGAAAAAATGAGTTTTTCTCAAAGAGGTGAAAATATGACAGAAAATATTTTTAATAAAATCAGAGCAAGTATGGATTATTACAGCGGAATTGAAAAGAAAATTGCTGATTTAATTCTGCTTGACCCAGACAGATTTATAACACTTTCTATGAATGCGCTGTCAAAGGAGGCAGGGGTATCGCAGGGAAGTATAAATAATTTTGCAAAAAAGGTATGCGGCGGCGGATTTTCTGCCCTGAAGCTTCAGATGGCACAGCAAATTCCTGCGTATCAGCCCAAGAGCTTCAGTGTGGTTAATGAAAATGACGGAATAAAGGATATTCTGAATAAAACAATAAAGCATATCGGGGAGGCTTTTCGCAATACTGCCGAGCTTAACAGCGAAGAGGCTTTGCAAAAAGCCGCAGACATGATGTTAAAAGCGAAAAAAATTAAATTGTACGGGGTATACCGTTCAGGAAGTACAGCAAAGGATTTTTATTATCAGCTTTTGCAGCTCGGTCTGCCTGCGGCATTTGAGAGTGATGCGCTGATGTGTCCGATTTCAGCGGCAATGCTTGATGAAAACGGACTTGTGATTGCGGTATCGTCATCTGGACGTACGGTAGATATTATAGACGCAGTAAAGAGAGCAAAGGAGAACGGTGCTTCGGTTATATGTATAACGTCAAACGCGCATTCACCGCTTGCAAAGCTGTCGGATGCGGTTTTGATAACAGTTTCAAGCGGAGCTACGATAATAGGCTCGTCAAATGAAACATATCTTTCACAGGGGATTATTGTTGAGAGCTTATGCTCGTATCTGAGATACAAGCTTGACAGAAACGGAGAGAACCAGTATTTCAGACTCAGGGGAATAATGAATTCTCATAATATAGATGATTAAAAATAGTGAGGAAGGTATTAAAAATGAATTTATTTAAAGATGAAAAGGTAAAAAATGCGGTAATGATAAGCTCGCTTTGTGCAAGTGCATATCTTGCCGTGTATATTGCAAGAAACTTGCTCAGTGCCGTATCACCTCAGATGATAGATTCGGGAGTTTTCACAACTGAGTACATAGGCTCTGCATCATCGCTGTATTTTGTATTCTACGCAGTGGGACAGCTTATAAACGGTGCAATAGGCGATAAAATAAAGGCAAGATACATGCTAAGCTTCGGTCTTATATTTGCAGGTGTGTGCAGTATTGTGTTTCCGCATTTGGCGGTCAATCCGACAGGTGCGTTAATTGTATATGCACTGACGGGATTTTTCCTGTCGATGATTTACGGACCGATGACCAAAACCGTTGCGGAAAATACCGAGCCTGAGCACGCAGTAAGATGCAGTCTCGGATATACGTTTTCGTCGTTTTTCGGTTCACCGCTTGCAGGAGTTTTAGGTGCATTGCTTGCTTGGCAGAGTGCCTTTACGGTAAGTAGTATCATGCTGTTTATCATGGGTGGAATATGCTTTATTCTGTTTTTCTATTTTGAAAAAAAGGGTATTATAAAATACGGTCAGTATAAAAAACAAACAGGAGAAAACGGCGGAATAAAGGCTCTTATTGAACGTCAGATTATAAAATTCGTATTTATTTCGGTCATAACGGGCGTAGTAAGAACGACGGTCGTGTTCTGGCTTCCTACATATATTTCTCAGCATTTGGGATTTTCGGCAGATACGTCAGCGGCTATATTTACAGCGGCAACTCTTGTAATATCATTCACTGCGTTTATTGCTGTGTTTGTGTATGAGCGTTTGAACAGGAACATGGATTTAGTCATAACCCTTGCATTTACAACTGCGGCGATTGCGTTCTTCTTTGTTTATTTCTTAAGAACACCTGTATTGAATATAATTTTCATGGTAATTGCAATTATGAGCTCAAACTGTGCGGCATCTATGATGTGGAGCAGATACTGTCCGAGCCTGAGAGATACGGGAATGGTATCGAGTGCAACGGGATTTCTTGATTTTATGAGCTATATGGCGGCTGCGATATCAAGTAAGATTTTTGCAAATGCGGTTTCGTCAATCGGCTGGGGAAATCTTATTATTGTATGGTTTGCACTTATGGTTGCAGGTGTTGCTGTATCGTTTGTAAGAAAAAAATAATCATTGAACGGTTTATAACCGTTCTTTTTTTATGCCAAATCAGAAAACATATCCCAAAAAAATTGAATTTCTTCTATATTATATATAAAATAAAAAATCAAAGCTCCCATAACTTACCGCTTGAAATTTCGTATAAGATGTTGTATTATATGAACGTGGTTAACATAACTCACTAAATTAAGAGATTATGTTAACTTAGGATTAAGGGTTTTTTAGATAGGAGGATTTCTTATGAATTTAAAGAAAATTCTTTGTGCTGTGATTTCTACAGCAACATTAACAGCAAGCCTTAATGCGCTTGCAGCAATTCCGGCAGATGTTGTCGGCACACGTTACGAATCACCGATTCAGGTGCTTAACGCATTAAAGATTATGATAGGTGACGATAACGGCACTTTTAGACCTGAGGACACAATCACAAGAGCGGAAGCGGCAAAGATGGCTGTTCATGCAATGGGCATGGAGGGTATGGCTGAAAGCTCAAAGGGAAACAATGATTTCCTTGATGTTCCCGGTGACCACTGGTCAAATGGATATGTTCATGTAGCGGCAAGCTTAGGTCTTATAATCGGTGATGGCGACGGCAACTTCCGTCCGAACGATAAAATCACTTACGCTGAAGCAATGACAATCTTTGTCCGTGCAACAGGATATGAGCCTGCAGCACAGAACAAGGGCGGATTCCCGAACGGTTATATGGTAACGGGAACAAATGCAGGTCTTTCTGATGATGTTAAATGCGGAACAAATGAGCATATTTCAAGAGGTAACGTTGCATTCCTTGCGGAGAATGCACTTGAAGCAAAGCTTATGGAGCAGACGGGCTTTGGCGAGAATATAAAGCACGAAATAACAAACAAGACATTGCTTTCAGATAAGCTGAAGGTATCAAAGCTTACCGGTCAGGTTAAAGCGGTTGAGGGTGCTTCAATAGACGGCTCATCAGCATTACAGAAGAACAGAATAAAAATCGGAGATAAGGTATATCAGGCAAGCGAGAGCTTCTCAAACCTGCTTGGATATAACGTAGTGTATTATGTGAAGGAAAATCAGTCAGGCAATGACGAGGTTATTCTTGCAATGGCTCAGCCGGGACAGAATTCTTCACTTGAAATCAAGGCAGACCTTTTTGGAAGAGTAACAACAAAGAACTCAAATACAGCTATTGAGTACAGAAAGTCAGAAAATTCAAACTCAGCTTCAACAGCTGAAATTGAAAAGGATGCTATAATGATTTACAACGGTAAAAAGGTTGATTTCAACAATGAATTGCTTGACATCTCAAACAAAGAGGGTTCAATCAACCTGCTTGATACAACAAAGAACGGTAAATATAACCTTGTATTCATCAACGAGTATGAAAACTATGTTGTAAATACCGTATCAGGTGATAAGATTACAGATAAATACGGAAAGGGTATTCTTACTCTTGACGACAGCGTAAGCTACAGCATCAAGAGAGGCTTTGAGGATGTAAAGATAAGCGACCTTAAGGAATTTGACGTGCTTTCAGTATACAAGAGTGCAGACAGCACACTTTATTCAATCGTTGTAAGCTCAAATTCAGTTGAAGGTAAGATTACGGGTACCGACGACAAGGGCGTTTATATCGGCGATAAGCACTACAAGGTAGCAAAGGATTATAAAGAGGTTCTTGAGATAAATACAGAGGGTGTGTTCTACCTTGACGCAGCAGGCAAGATTGCGGCTGTTGATTCAAGCTCACTGTTAAGCTCAAACTACGCATATCTTTTAAACGCTTATACAAATAACGGTACAGAGGTATCAAGCTTCAAGCTTTATACAAGAAGCGGTGAAGAAAAGACCTTGACAGGTGCTGACAAAATCAGATTTAACGACAGCACAGTTAAGGCAAGCGAGGCTGTTAAAAAGCTTAACGCTGACGGTTCAACAAAGAAGCAGCTTATCACATTTACTGAAAATTCCGAAGGTAAGCTTACAGGAATCAAGACAGCGAACGAGTCAAACGGTAAGATTGACAAGCAGAAGTTCACATTGAACTACTCACTTACAAACGCGGCATATGATGCAGATTTATCAAAGCTTGCGAACGTAAGAATAGACGATAAAACTCTTATCTTCAGCATACCTGAGGGTTCAACAGACTATGAGATTGTTGACAAGTCAGTATTTGAGGATGAGCAGAAATACAATGCATTTGTATACGACATGACAGAAAGCTACACTGCAAGAGTAATAGTTCTTACAAATGCAACTCTTAATGCAAATGCAGACAGTGCATTGGCAGTTGTAAAGAGCGTTGCGTCAGCGGTTAATTCCGAGGACGAGCAGACAAAGGTACTGAATGCTCTTGTAAACGGTGAAGAAAAACGAATCTTCGCAAAGGATAACTCAGTTCTTGTAAAGGGTGAAAAAACTCTTGAAGCAGGTGACTTGATACAGTACAAGACAAACTCAAAGGGCGAGATTGTAAGCGTTAGAGTTCTGTTTGATGTCACAACAAAGGGTACAGAAGGCTTTACAACACCTGTTGAAAACCTGAACACTGTATACGGTCAGATAACAAAGACATTTGCGGATTCAATAAACGTATCGGTTAACGGTGCAGATGAAACAAACTACAGAATTTCTGATGACGTCAAGATTTACTCAGTAAATACTAAGCTTTCGGGCAATAAGGTTCAGACGGCTTCAAAGGACGACCTTGCAGTATTTGATTCACATGACGGCAACAGAGTATTCCTGAAGCTTTATAAGGGTACTGTTCAGGAAGCTGTAATCATAAGATAAAATAAAATATCTTCTCTTTTCCTATTATAATATCAAAGGACGCCAAAATCGGCGTCCTTTTTTAATCTCATTTTAATCTTTATATGCTGCAATAAAATTTAAAATAAAAAAGAAGTGTAAAAATAAGAATACATTTCTATGAATAAAATGTAAATAAAAACCGTTATTCTTGACATCAAAAATCAAAAGTGATAAAATATTAAAAAACAGGAGGTTGCTGTATGGAGAATATGATTGAAGATGAAGAGTTAAATCTTCCTTCTGATAAAGAAGAAAATTACATAGAACAAGATGACGATACCCCAGATAAGGAAAATCCAATAAAACGGTTTTTTAAGAGTCATAAGAAATTAGTGATTATTGTATTCGGAATAATCCTTATCATTGTGGGTATTTTTTCTTTTGCGAAAATAAAATCCTCAAAGATGAAAAATGCAATGCAGGAAATTAAAATTACTGTTGAACGGCGTGACATAAAGAACACTGTCTCAGGCTCATCCGTGATTGAGCCGAAGGATTCATATAATGTTACGGCAATGGTTACGGGTGAAATTATTTCCGATACCTTCAGCGAGGGTGATGTTGTAAAGAAGGATGATGTCTTGTATCAGATTGATTCCGAAACAGTTCAGCAGTCGGTTCAGACATCGGAAAACTCACTTACAAAGGCGAAAAACTCGCTTGAGAAGGCACAGCGTACATATAATGAAGCAGTGAAATCACAGAAAAACGGTGCTTTAGATGATGCGGCAAGCATTGAATCGGCACAAAATTCCCTCGAAAAGGCACAAAGAAGCTATAACAGCTCATTGCAGGATTATAATGATTTGAGTGTTTCAAGTGACATTACAGGTAAGGTCAGCGAGGTTTATGTAAAGGAAGGCGACAGTGTTCAGAATGGAACAAAAATCGCCGCCGTATATTCGGATGAATACATGGAGCTGAGACTGCCATTTAATGAAAGCGATATTTCGCAGGTGAGCGTAGGAGCGACTGCACAAATCACAATAGCAGGTATGGGTGATGAAATTACGGGAACTGTTACAGAGGTTTCAACAGCCACGTCAACAACCTCAACAAACGCTATTGTAAACTACGTTACAATTCAGGCGAAAAATCCCGGTGCTCTTACTACCGATGATAAAGGTACGGCAATAGTTAACGGAGTTGCATCAAATGACGTGGGCAGCTTTAGATACACAGAGGATACCGCAATAACTGCAAGAACAGCGGGTAAGGTTATTAATCTTGGAATATCTGCAAACGACAGCGTTTATGCCGGTCAGGTTGTTGCTACGCTTGAATCCGACTCGCTTGACGATACGGTTCAGAATGCACTTATTGCAGTTGAGGAGGCTCAAATGTCGCTTGAAAAAACCAAGCGTTCTGCTGACGGCTCAAGCAATGAAACATCAGTTATAAATGCAAAAATTGCTCTTGACGAAGCAAAGCTTGCTATTCAGGATTCGCAGATTTCGCTGTCAAAATCAAAGAAAAATCTTGAGGACTATACCATAAAAGCTCCTATAGACGGAACGGTTGTTACAAAGAATAAGAAAAAAGGCGACAAATTAGAAAACGGCTCAAATTCAGGCGATTCCGCAATGGCGGTTATATTTGATTTGTCAAGCTTGAAATTGCAGATGTCTGTTGATGAAACAGAGGTTCAGCTTGTCAAGGTCGGTCAGGAGGTTTCAATTACTGCCGATGCAATCGAGGGCAAGACCTTTAAGGGTACGGTAACAAAGGTCGGTATTGACGGAACATCGTCAAACGGTGTTACAACCTATCCTATTGATGTTGAAATTAAAGAATATGGCGAGCTTTTGCCGGGCATGAACGTAACGGCTGAGATTGTCGTTCAGGAGGTCAAGGGAGTTCTTGCTGTTCCCGTGACGAGTGTTCAGCGAGGTAATGTTGTTTACGTTAAGGGCGAAAAGGAAAATGAAGAGGACAAAGCACCCGAGGGCTACAAATCTGTTCGTGTTGAGCTTGGTATAAATGATGAGGATTATATCGAAATCAAGTCAGGACTTAAAGAGGGAGAAGAGCTTAAGGGAGTAACTGCTCAGGGTAATGATTTTATGCAAATGATGCACGGCATGGGCGGCATGGGCGGACCTCCTATGGGCGGCGGAATGTCGGGCGGTACTAACAGAGGCGGAGCTGCAGGCGGAAACCGTAGTGGTGCTGCCGGAGGTGCTAACCGTGGCGGCATGGGCGGCGGTATGAGATAAGAAAGGTGACAGCTATGCCGGCATTGGTTGAATTAAAGGATATTTATAAAATATATAAAATGGGTGATACTGAGGTTCACGCTCTTGACGGTATCTCGCTTACTATAGAAAAGGGCGAATTTGTGGCGATAGTAGGTCAGTCGGGCAGCGGTAAATCGACTTGCATGAATATTATAGGCTGTCTTGATGTTCCCACTAAGGGAACATACTGCTTAAACGGCAAGGACATAAGCCATTATTCAGACGATGAGCTTGCAGGTGTAAGAAACAAAATGCTCGGATTTATTTTCCAGCAGTATAATCTTCTGCCCAAGCTCACGGTTGAAGAAAACGTGGCACTTCCGCTTCTTTACGGCGGAGTGAGCGATAAAGAACAAAAACGACGTGCATATATTGCACTCAAAAAGGTAGGGCTTGAAACAAAGGGCAAGAATCTGCCGTCACAGCTTTCGGGAGGTCAGCAGCAAAGAGTATCTATTGCAAGAGCTTTGGCAGGCGACCCGTCTGTTATACTTGCCGACGAGCCTACAGGTGCGCTTGATTCAAGAACAGGTCGTGAGGTTATGGCGTTTTTAAAAAATCTGCACGAAGAAGGCAACACGATTGTTCTTATAACACATGATAACTCCATCGCCGCACAGGCGAAAAGAATAGTCCGCATTACAGACGGACGTATAGTATATGACGGCCCTGTAGACGGTGACAAGATAGTTTCCACACAAGACCGTGCAGGTGAGGAGGAAGCTTAATGGGACTTGGAAAATGCTTTTCGATGGCAATGTCAAGTATTGTCAGCTCAAAAATGCGTTCATTCCTTACGATGCTTGGTATTATAATCGGAATTATGGCGGTTATTGTGCTTGTCAGCCTTATGAACGGTCTTACGGGAATGGTAACAGACAGCTTTGAAGAGATGGGAACAACCTCTATAAATGTAACGGTAATGAGCCGTGCAACAACAAAATATCTTGACCCTGATGACGCTTTTGAATTTGCCGAAGAAAACAGCGAATATATTTCGGGTATCTCACCGAGTGTTTCGGCAAATGTTTCGATGAAGGTTTCAGGCTCAACTGATGAAATATCTTCATCGGCAACGGGAGTTGCGGAAACATATATGGATATGAAGCAGCTTGTGGTTGAGCAGGGCAGGTTTATTCAGTATATTGACGTTGAAAGAGAACAGAAGGTTTGTGTAATCGGAACGTATCAGGCACAGGAGCTGTTTGGAGGTAATGCAGTCGGGCAGAATGTAAAAATAAACGGCTTGCTGTTTAAGGTTGTGGGCGTGCTTGAAGAAAAAGAGGACTCCACATCAGGCTCGGCAGATGACTGTGTATATATCCCGTATACGACAGCCTGCAAAATGAACGGAACAAGTACGGTGAGCAGTTATCTGTTTACGGCGGTTGACGAGGACAGAGTACCTATTGCCTCATCGCTGATTGAGGATTTACTGCTTAAAAAAATCGGTGACGAGGATTATTACAGAGTCATTGATATGCTTTCCATGATAGATACAATGACGGAAATGATGGATACAATGGGAATGGTTCTTGTTGCGATTGCAGGTATATCACTGCTTGTGGGCGGTATAGGTATTATGAATATCATGCTTGTATCGGTTACGGAGCGTACAAGGGAAATTGGTATCAGAAAGTCACTCGGTGCAAGGCAGAAGCACATCATGAGCCAGTTTGTTATTGAGGCAGGCGTTATAAGCTGTATAGGCGGTGTGATAGGAATTATTCTGGGAATATTAATCTCGAAGCTCGGAGGAAATCTGCTCAATATTGATGCGGCACCGTCAGTTACTGCGATTGTGGCGTCATTCTCCATTTCTGCAGGAATCGGTATCGCATTCGGATTTTTACCTGCAAGAAAAGCGGCAAAATTAAATCCGATAGACGCATTAAGATATGATTAAACGAAAGGATGCATTTATATGAAAAAGAAAATAATTTCAATTCTGTCTGCGGCGGCGATAATGCTTGGTTCATTTACGCCCGTGCTTGCAGATACGGAATCAAATATTTTATCATTGCTTAACGGTCTTAAAATTATGCAGGGTGACGGAAACGGTAATTACCGCCTTGATGATTCAGTTTCAAGAGCTGAATTTACAAAGGTTGTTGTTGCGGCATCGTCTGCAAAGGACATGGTTGCGGCAGGCTTGAAGATTTCGCCATTCAGTGACGTAAAGTATACAGACTGGTTTGCACCGTATGTTCAGGCGGCAGTTACTAACGGACTTTGCGAGGGCTATATGGACGGAACGTTTAAGCCGAACGACACCGTAAGCTATGAAGAAGCAATCACAATGCTTTTGAGGGCGCTCGGATATTCCGAGGACGATTTTGGTGTTTCGTGGCCGTTTGGACAGGTCGGAATGGCACAGAATCTTGAAATGACAGATGACGTAAACTCAGCTATTGGTCAGGATTTAACAAGAAGGCAGGTTGCAAGGCTTGTTTATAACACTCTTAACACCAAGCAGAAAACAAGCGGCTCGAAGCTCATTGATATTTTCGACTGTAAGGTGTCCGAGGGGGTTACGATTATTGCATCGCATAATCAGGATTCGTCGCTTAATACCGATAAGATAAATACAACAATAGGTATTCTTGAAATAGATGATAATTTTGACTTTAACTGGGTAGGCAAAAAGGGTGATATTATCGTTAAAAATGATGACGATGTTGTTTCGTTCATGCCTGACGACGGCGAAGTATCAACGGCAGGTCTTGACAGATACGTTATTTATTCACTGCTCCCGAATGTTGTTGTAGGATATAAGGACGGTGCATTCAGACAGATTGATATTAAGGATTCAACCACGTGCTATAAGGGTACCTTGCAGACTACATATGCATCAGTCAAGGGTGATATGGAAATGGGTGATATTCTTTATGTCAAGATGGACGGCAGTGCTGTTGATTACGTAAGCTATGCAAAGGGCGTTATTGAAGGCCCTGTAAAGGTTTTATCGTCTGAATGGATAAATCAGTTTGAAACAGATGCAAATACTCAGATTATGCGTGACGGTAACAAGACAACCGCATCGGGTATTCTTACAAACGACATAGTATATTTCAGCAAGGAGCTTAATATGGTTCTTGCTTATACAGATAAGATTACAGGTATTTATGAATCCGCATACCCAACAAAGGACGCTCCTACAAGCGTAAAGATTTCGGGTAAGGAATATACTGTGGAAAGCGTTGAAGCGTTCAATGCTCTCTCATCAAGCGGAACAATAAAAATCGGAGACACCATTACAATCCTACTCGGCAAAACGGGCGAGATTGCAGGTGTTGTAAATGCAAATGACAATGCTTCAACTACGGCAGTCGGATATGTAACGGGAAGCGGTTCAAAGACATATACAAACGATTTAGGTCAGGAATATTCAAGCTACTATGTAACAATGGTAGGCACTGACGGAGTGACGAGTGAGTATCAGCTTTCGACCGACGGAAGTCGTTATGTTGGATATGTATGTAAATTTACATTCCAAGACAATCAAGTGAAAATCCAAAAAACAAATTCTACAGCAGGAGTTTTTGGTAGAGTTTCAAAGAATAATTTAAAATTAGGCGATTCGAAAGTATCAGAAAATATAAGAATTATAGATACTATTGTTTCTAATGTTCTATATACGTCAACTACGTATAAAAGAATATACTTACAAAGATTAGACGGAATGACTATAAACGCATCAAATGTACTATATTATGAAAAAAATAGTGCAGGAGAAATAACTGATTTGATTTTGAAAAACGTAACAGGTGATGCTTATAAATTTGGAATTGTTACAAATAAAGTTAGTACAAATTCGGAAGCTACAACGCCGGAAAGTTATGTAATTGAAATTGATGGAATTAAATATAATTATTCTTCAGGAATAAAAGGCATTGCTAAAGGTACTCCTATAATGGCGATTATGGAAGATTCAGAAATTAAATCTTTTGAACAATTAAAATTATTCCCGTCTAAAGTTTCCAAGCTTACGCATACCGAAGCTGTTGTAAACAACATGAGCTATACATTAAGCGACAGCGTGCTTGTTTACAAGATTGATAAATCCTTCAATGTAACAAGAATGACTCTTGACGATGCTATAAACGGCAATTATAATTTAAGTGCATACAGCGATAAATCAGCGTCCGAGGGCGGTAGAGTAAGAGTTATAGTAGCAAAATAAAAATGTTTACAGCAAAAAAAGACACCCGTGAGGGTGTCTTTTTTAACCTTCAAATCCGTTAGGATTGTTTGACTGCCATCTCCATGAGTCCTCGCACATTTCCTCAATGCCTCTTGTTGCCTCCCAGTCAAGCTCAGCCTTTGCCTTTGCAGGATTTGCAAAGCATTCGGCAATATCGCCCGGACGTCTTGGGTCAATCTGATAAGGGATTTCCTTACCGCAAGCCTTTGAAAATGCTTCGATAATCTGAAGCACGCTGTAGCCGTTGCCTGTACCGAGGTTATAGATATGAACGCCCGGAACATCTGATTTCTTCTCGATTGCCTTCAAGTGGCCAAGAGCAAGGTCAACAACGTGGATATAGTCTCTTACACCTGTTCCGTCGGCTGTTGGATAGTCATTACCGAATACGTGAACCTTTTCAAGCTTACCGACAGCAACCTGTGCAACGTATGGAAGCAGATTATTTGGGATTCCCTTAGGGTCTTCGCCCATGATACCGCTCTTGTTTGCACCGATTGGGTTAAAGTAACGAAGAAGCGTAACAGAAAGCTTCTTGTTTGCTGCCTGTGTATCTGTAAGGATTCTTTCTATAAACAGCTTTGTTGTTCCGTATGGGTTTGTTGTTGAAAGAGGGAAATCCTCTGTAATCGGAACTGTCTTTGGCATACCGTAAACCGTAGCTGATGACGAGAATACGATATTATTTACGTCATACTTTTCCATAAGCTGTAAAAGATGAAGTGTACCTGTGATATTGTTATGATAATAAGTAACAGGAATCTGTGTTGATTCACCAACGGCTTTCAAGCCTGCAAAGTGAATAACTGCATCAATTTTGTTTTCGATGAACACCTTTTCCATTTCGTCCTTGTCAAGCATATCAACCTTGTAGAATGGGAAGTCCTTGCCTGTAAGCTTTTTAACAGCGTCAAGGCACTTTTCGCTTGAGTTGTAAAGATTGTCAAGCACGATTATCTCATAGCCGGCGTTTAAAAGCTCAACGCAAGTATGGCTTCCGATATATCCTGCTCCACCTGTAACTAAAATTTTCATATTTTTATGTCCTTTCTTTAAATTATTGTTTATTAGCGTAAGGGGACTGGCTGTCCCCTTACCAACCCCTGCTATTTGGTGTAGATAAAATCTCGAAAGCAATTCATATCTATATGCCAATCTTTGGCACACCTTACGTGCCAAAAAGACAGATTGTCATATACATATGAAATGCTTTCTCGATTTCTCGCACAGAGCAAACAGACACGTTTTTGTCTGTTCATAGGCAGTGAATGATAAGAGCTTTTATGTATTGAGAACTAAATTTTTTCGGACGAGGTATGTCGCCAAAGGCGGTGCCGAAGTACGCAAATTTAGTGAACAATATATATTTGCTCTTAGAATGAGCGTTAATGCTCCACCAAAAAAGCAGGGGTGCAGGGGACGGCAACTGAGTCCCCGCATATAAACAATAATTTATTATAATTATTTCTTCTACTATATTATATACTCTTTACTGCAAAAATTCAATAGTAAAAATTTATATATTCATATTAAAAATTTA
>JAZSPM010000116.1:0-5094 GCA_045537455.1 Candidatus Ornithomonoglobus sp.
AATAACGGTATTTTTTAATATTTTATCAAGTGCATCGTTATAGCTTACAAAAAAACTGTCCTTGTCTGCTCCTATAACGCTCTTTGTTTTAAGCTCTGTTACAATCTCATTCTTTTCCCATTCAAAGGTTTTACCTCTGTCACAGATACGCTTAGGGTCAATTATAAATATCTGATTTTTATTTTCAAAATAATCAAGCAGTGATGGGATTTCGCTGTAAATCATTGAAACATATTTGTCTATGGACGGAAAATATCTTTTTTCAAGTAAGCTTTCACGCTCGGAGGAGGTAACCTGTGAAAGATATTCGTTATCGTTTGCCTTGTCAATTCTCTTTTTTAATATTGCGGCGATTTCGTCACGGCGTTCATCAGTGATTATCGCCTCACGGACAGGGATAATTACAGCATTTTCGATTTTGTCGAGTGAACGCTGTGAAACTCTGTCAAAAAGACGGATTGAATCTGTTTCGTTATCGAAAAATTCTATTCTTAGCGGATTTTCGTAATTTGGCGAAAATATATCAAGTATTCCGCCTCTCAATGCAAACTGACCTTCACCCTCAACTATTTCTTCACGTGAGTAGCCCATCACAACAAGCCTCTGACAAAGCTCCTGCAAATCAAATACGTCGCCTAAGCTAAAGCTTACGGAATGTGCGGTAAGCTCAGAACGGGGGAGGGTGTATTGCAGGAGAGCGTCAAGGCTCGTTACAACAATTTTCTTTTTATCCGATACAAGCTGGCTTATAACACTTAGACGTGTGTTTTCATTACTGTGACCGCTTGTTTCGATGTTGTAGAAAATATATTCCTTTGACGGGAACATAAGCACATCATCTGTGTAAAATTCAAGGTCTGCTTCAAGAGCATGAGCCTCCATATCACTATAGCAAATAACAAGTGCATGGTCTGCATGGTCGTTTTGCTCGTTAAATAACGAATAGATAAGCTGTGCCCGTGCTGATTCTTCAACGCCTGAAACAGAAACAGGAGCTTGCGATTGCTTAAGCTCCGTATATTTTGGATATTCATGTAAAATGTCGTTTAAATTCATTTTAAGCTCCATTAAATTTATTCATTGCCGATTGAGGACTGTTTCTGATGATTTCCTCAACGGCTGATTTTGCTTTTTTGATAGCATTCTCCATAACGGGGATTTCGTCCTTTGTAAAACGTCCAAGAACAAAATCTGCAAGCTCATAATCCTCGTGCTTTGGAGCACCAACACCCATACGGATACGAGGAAACTCATCAGTCTGAAGCATATAGATTATGGACTTCAAGCCATTATGACCTCCGGCACTGCCTTTTGGGCGTATTCTAAGCCTGCCTGTATCTATATTTATATCATCGCTTATGACAATCAGATTTTGCGGTGGAACCTTAAAGAAGTTCACAAAATCAATAAGGCTCTCACCGCTTAAATTCATATATGTCTGAGGCTTTATAAGATAAACCTTTTCGCCTGCGATTGTACACTCACCGTAGAATGCTTTATATTTTAGTTTATTTACTTTTACTTTATATTCGTCTGCAATATAGTCTATTGTGTGAAAGCCTATATTATGACGTGTCATTTCATATTGCTTGCCCGGATTCCCGAGCCCTGCTACAAGATACATATATTTTTCTTCCTCTTTATATTGACTTTATTCCGAGTGCATTCACATAATTAACTGCACTTGTTGCCGCGATTGCACCGTCAGCGGCGGCGGTTATTACCTGTCTTAGCGGTGTGGTACGAACATCACCTGCGGCAAAAATGCCCTTTATGCTTGTTTCAAGATAAATATCGGTTTTGATAAAGCCTCTTTCGCAAAGTGCTATACCGCAGTCAGCCGCAAGCTTTGAATCAGGCTGAACTCCGATTGCAATTATAACACCGCTTACCTTTAAAGCTCCTGCTTCATTGGTGACAGTATTTCTTGTTTTGATTTCAGAAAGTGTATTACTGCCGATAAAACGCTCTGCAACGGTGTCTGTAAGGATTGTTATATTGCCTGTGGCTTTTACTTTGTCAAGTATTGTTGCCGCACCTCTGAAATTTTTTGAACGGTTCAGCAGATAAACACGCTTACATATAGGAGCAAGATATAAAGCATCCTCAAGAGCTGTATTTCCTCCGCCGATAACGGCAACCTCTTTATCTTTAAAGAATGCACCGTCACACGTTGCACAGTATGATACTCCTGCACCTGTAAATTCCTGCTCGCCCTCTGCACCTAACAGCTTTGGTGAAGCACCTGTTGCAAATATAACTGCTTTTGTCATATATTTATTTCGTCTTGTGTGAACAACCTTAACGCCGTATTCAGCATTTTCTATTGAGCGAACTGATTCACTTACAAACGAAGCTCCAAATTTTTCTGCGTGCTTACGCATATTCTGAGCAAGCTCTTCGCCTGTAGGATTATCAAAAAATCCGGGGTAGTTGTCGATTTCATTTGTACGCATAACCTGACCGCCACAGGAGAGCTTTTCAATAACAAGAGTTTTCATTCCGCCTCTGCCTGCATACAGTGCGGCGCTCATTCCTGCAGGCCCGCCGCCGATTATTACTATATCATACATTTTATGCAATTCCTTTCTTTAATTTTCTTCGTTATTTATATATGCCTCTATTATATATCTCGGTCTGCGTTTAACTTCCTTGTACATCTTTCCTACATATTCGCCTATAAGACCTATTGACAGAAGCTGAACTCCCCCGATAAACCATATTGACATCATAAGCGATGCCCAACCGGCATCAGTGTTTCCGATAAACTTTTCATAAAGCGTGTATATTGCCATAATTACAGCAATAACACAGACAATAGCTCCCAGGGAAGAAATTAATCTTATCGGGGTTACGCTGAAGGAGGTAATTCCGTCAAACGCAAACGATAGCATTTTTTTGAGCGGATATTTTGATTCCCCTGCAAAACGCTCGTGTCTGTCATAATATACGCAGTCTGATTTAAAGCCTACAAGGGGAGCCATTCCTCTTAAAAACAGATTTCTTTCAGGGAAATCAGCAAGTGCTTTTATTGCTCTTGCACTCATAAGTCTGTAATCTGCATGATTGTATACCATTTTTACACCCATAATCTGCATCAGCTTATAGAAGCCAAGCGCAGTGGTACGTTTAAAGAATGTATCGGTGTCTCTTTTGTTGCGGACTCCGTATACAACGTCACAGCCGTCAATAAATTTCTTTACCATATCAGGAATAACGTTAATATCATCCTGTAAATCAGCGTCAATGGAGATTGCACAGTCGCAGTCATCCTTGACTGTCATAAGCCCACCGAAGAGTGCATTCTGATGCCCTGCATTGCAGGCAAGTTTGATTCCTCCGAATTCCGTATGCTCATGTGTCAGCTTGTCAATGATTGACCATGTTTTGTCTTTAGAACCGTCGTCAATAAAGACTATACGGCTTTGATTGTTTACTAATCCGTCGTTTTGCATTTTCTTTAAAAGCTCCAGCATCTGACGTGATGTTTCGGGAAGCACTGCTTCTTCGTTATAGCACGGTACTACAATATATAATTTTATTCCTTCCATAATTTATTCCTCTCTTATTTTTAATAATATAGATAATTATACACCATATCCGAAAAAAAAACAAGCTATTTCCTGAAAATGTATTAAAATATTAAAATTGGAAAACATATCATCGGGAGATGATGAAAATGACAGGAATAATATCATGTATAGTTGCAGGAGCAGCAATGAGTATTCAGGGAGTAATGAACACAAGGCTCGGTGAAAAGATAGGCTTGTATGAGTCAAATGTATTTGTTCAGGGAGTAGCTTTTTTGCTCTCCGTTATTGCTGTATTTGTTTTGGGGAAGGGTGATATAACAGCGATAGGTCAGACCAACAAGCTGTACCGTCTTGGCGGAATATTGGGTATTCTCATAACAATAACCGTTATGATTGGAATGAAAAAAACAAGCCCCGCAATAGCTGTTTCGATAATACTTATCGCACAGCTTCTTGTTGCGGCGCTTATTGATGCGTTCGGTATAATGGGTACTGAAAAAGTACCGTTTTTATGGAACAAGTATGTCGGCTTACTGCTTATGATAGGCGGTATGCTGCTGTTTAAATGGAAAATATCTTAAAAACGTCTGAATACGCCTATTACCTTACCGATAATTGAAACCTCATTAACGATTATAGGTTCCATTGTGTCATTTTCGGGCTGAAGTCTGAAGTGACCGTTTTCCTTATAAAACGTTTTTACAGTTGCTTCATCGTCATTAACAAGAGCAACAACAATATCACCGTTTTCGGCTGTCGGCTGTTCCTCGACGATTATATAGTCGCCGTCAAGAATTGCCGCATTTATCATTGATTCGCCGCTTACTTTAAGCATAAATATATTTTTATTTCCGACAAAGTTCATAGGAAGCGGGAAGGTTTCGGTATTATCCTGAATTGCTGTTATAGGCATACCTGCCGTAACCTTTCCGAACATAGGAACATCAAGATATTTGTCGCTTGTATCGTTCTCAGTTTCGGGCTTGTATTTTACAAGTCGCATTGAACGGTTTTTTGCGGATTGATGCTCAATATATCCTTCTCTTTCAAGCTTTTTTAGTCTTGCGTGAACTGTAGCGGTAGATGTAAGGTTCACTGCCTGACATATCTCACGTACAGTTGGCGGAAATCCGTTTTTTGTAATACATTCGTGGATAAAATCCATTATTTCATAGTCTTTTTCGGTTATCTTAACAGCCATAATTCCATACCTCCGATTGTTATTATTTATATAATATCATACTTTAATCAATTTGTCAAACAAATATTCGGGTTTTGCTGTTTACATTTGGAAATTTTTATGATATAATTTATTTAGTGTAGATAAAATCTCGAAAGCAATTCATATCTATATTCCAATCTGGGGCACACCTTACGTGCCAAAAAACAGATTGTCATATACATATGAAATGCTTTCTCAATTTCTCGTACAGAGCGAACAGCCATGAGAATGTTTTTGTCTGTTCATAGGCAGCGAATGATAAGAGCTTTTATGTATTGAGAACTAAATTTTTTCGGACGAGGTATGTCGCCAAAGGCGGTGCCGAAGTACGCAAATTTA
>JAZSPM010000176.1:0-4246 GCA_045537455.1 Candidatus Ornithomonoglobus sp.
AAATTTGTGCTATCAAAGCCGTCCGTCATACATAATGGATAGTTCTCTATAGACGAGAGTGTGAAAAAAAGTCTGTAAATTTGGGATAGTCTCCCGTTTGCTGTCAGAAACGGAAGCTCCTCACTTTTTTTCATATCCTGAATTTAGGATGCTTTAAATACCATTCCTTATCTAAGCCGTAAACAAGAAAATCCGTTCCTTTATAAGTCATTTCAACACCACAGAATACCTTTATCCCGATTTCCTTTTCAAGTTTCTTGCCTTCTTCATAGTCTGAGAAATAGAATTCTATCTGTTCCTCATAAGACTTATCACGGTAGTCAATATTTATATTTCCGTCAATAAAATGATTAGTTACAAAAACCCCGCCATATCCTAACCCTTTATAAAATCCCATATGCTCACGTATACTTGATTTTCCACGCTGACTGACAGGAGCAGTATGCAAATGCGTTTCATATCTATACATTTTAAAATACCTCACTTTTAATATTGACATTATATCATACTCCCCTAAAAAATGTAATATAAAAACTAAAAAACATCACTTCTGCTTGAAGTGATGTTTTTTTACTATTCAAGAATATATACTACACAGCTTCTTCTGCCGAATTTGTTTACTTCAGACACAGTTCCTTCGTAGCAAAGGTCAATTTTATTACCTTTGATTGAACCGCCTGTATCCTCTGCACTTGCCACTCCGTATACCCACGAACCATCAGCCGCCTCAATATATACCTTTGAGCCTAAAGGAACTACACTCGGGTCTACAGCAACAATGCCGTGTCCTAACTGATTTCCCATTGCCGATACAGTATATCCACCATTCTCTGACGGATGAGTTGAGTATGCCGTTGCTGTCATTGTAATTTTTTTAGTATATCTGTAGCCTGCTATTGTACTGCCTGTATCTTCTGCTGCCGGTGCCACAGAAGCCGTTGCAACAGTTTTTCCTGCCTCAATCTTTTTAGTACCTTTTAATATTACTTTATTCTGAGGAGCTTCTGTTATATCCTCTGAAACAACCTCTCTGCCGATTTCAATTCCGTCTCTTAACGTAACTTTATGTACTATAGTTTTAAGACCTTCTACACCTGCCGACTGCAGCTTTGTTTCGCCTTCCGGAAGCGTATTATCTTCTACATATTCAGTTTCAAAAGGTACACTCTCTGTTGTGTATTCCTCTTTTTCCTGAATTGCAATAAGCTCTATTGTATCGCCTTCGCTTTTTACCTCATCCTGAGAACCTACTGTAATTCCCGCTTCTGCCAATGCTTCCTTTGCATCTGCTTTTGTCACCGATATTACGTGCTCTCCGTTCATTGTTTTTACCGTAACAGGTTTTCCTCTTGTTATTACAATGTCTGCACCTTCTGTTACGCTTGATTCTATAGGAACATTCAGCTTATCATGCTCAGTCACGCTTACACCCTGATCAGCAAGAATTTTTTCTACACTCTCCGTATGTGTTTTAATAACTGTCGTTTCTTTCTGACCGGTAAATTCATTAATTTCCGTAAGCTTGATTTCTTTTGCACTTGCTGTATATACAAATCCGCAAGAGCTTGCCGTCAATGCTGTTAATGTTATAAATGCCGCCATTCTGCGTCTTGCCTGCTGAAGTTTTTTCTGCTTTCTACGTCTTCTAATGTCCTGAATCAATAATTGCTTTTTTTCATCCATTAAAAATTTCGTCCTTTCGCTTCTTTTTGAACTTCCCAAATATTATACTACAAAATTGTTACAATGTCAATAGTTTTGTTACGTATTTGTTACAAAACCATTTCAAAATAAATTTATTTGTTTAATATGTAAAGTTTTTCTATGGTTATTTATTCTTTTTATAGCAATATTACCGTATAAAAAGTTTACTATAAGGAAAAAATTGTATATACAAGAATTAAATTTCAGCGAAAGGAAGCTAATATTTATGAAAGATATTACAAAAAAAGTTGTTATTTTAAATAATTTTTCCTCACCTTATATAAGTGAAGCAATTATTGTTTTGCGTGAATATAATCCGAAGTTAGAAGGCAGAATCATCGACGAAGCCGAAAAAATTGTTGCAGATTATATAGACAGCCATACTATTAAGACGTTAACTAAAGAAAATAAAAAAGAGCGGCTGCAAAAGCTTACCGCTCATAAGGTACGTCAGAAAAAACGTCCGCATTTTACGTTATCCGCTATAATCCTCATTGCTATACTTACAGCAATAGGCATATTTTTACGAATTACCGGCTAAAATGCTCATCCATATATTCAATTTGAGTTTTATACGTTGATGCGGCTGATGAGGTTGTGCTGTAGGAAAAATCATAATATACCATTCGGTTATTTATTACAAGACATTTTCTGTGGTAAACTATATCATTCTCCACCGCTTCAACTATATACCAACCATCACCGGCTCTTGAGTAGCTGATTTTTCCGGGCTGCGCTTTAGCATATTCGCTCATAAGCTCCTTTGCCTGTGTGGAAACCGGCCCTTCATCCTTTAACACAATCGAAGCCCCTCCACTTTTATCATAAAGTCTGAGCTTTTCGCCACTCTCTGTTCTTTGCTGTTCAAAGGTTGCAGGATACGGCAAAATCAGATTTCCGCCATAAGTATATTCCCTATATCCGTCTGCATTCACTTCTCCTGTAATTGCATACGCAGTTGCTGTTGGCATACCCGAACTATTTTCAGGCTTTGGTGTTTGAGTCTGCCTCGGTACAGCTGTAGCATTAAGCTCCACGGAACCGTCCTTTGTTCGCCAGGCTGCATCCTTTGACTGATTTATAGCACTGAAATATGTTATTACAGCAATTATCAATATACAAAGTAACACAACAAAAGAAACTGCAAGTACAACTACACGCTTTTGATTTTTCTTTTTATTCTTTTGTTTTTTTAATTTTTTCTCTATTTCTTGTTCCTGAAGCTTTTGCTTACGGTCCAACCTCTCTTTTTTTAACTTCGCAATCTCCTTCCGGCGAGCCTCCTTACCGGTATTATGGTTTTGGCGCACTGATTGACCGCAGCGTTTGCAAAATCTTGCTCCATCCTCAAGCTTTCTGCCGCATTTTTTACAATACATTCGCGAAACCTCTCTTTAATCTTGTATGTATATATATTATCATAAAAATATTACTTTTACAATAGTGAAATTTCTTACAATTTTGTTTCATTTAGAATTTTTTTCTTAATATTTACATTATTTGGAATTTAGAACAGGGTTAACATGAACCATACAGTGCTTTACACCCTCAATTTCAGTCTCTATATTGTCATGAACCGTCTTTGCAATTTCATGTGCATCATATAGCGAAAGTGTTCCGTCTGCTCCAATTTCCACATCCACATAGATTTTTGAACCAAACAGTCTTGTTTTAAGGTCATCAACAGAAATTACACCGTCTACGCTTTTTATTATATTTTTAATTTTAGTTTCCGTTTCAACACTGCATGATTTATCAATAAGCTGATTAACAGCATCCCTGAATATATTTATCGCAGCTTTCAGAATAAATATACATATTATAACCGAAGCTACGGGATCGCATATAGGATACCCGAGTCTTGCTCCCAGAATTCCGGCAAATGAACCTATTGAAGACAGAGCATCACTCCTATGATGCCATGCATCAGCCATAAGTGCAGTAGAATTTATTTTTTTTGCATTTATTACAGTGTAGTGATACATTACCTCTTTTACAACTATAGAGATTATTGCCGCACTCAAAGCAAGAAGCCCCGGCATCTGAGCGGTTCCGTATGAACCGGCAAATATTTTTTCAATACCGTCTATACCGATAAACATACCCGTTGCAAAGAGGATAACAGAAAGAACTATAGCAAATACAGCCTCAATACGTTCATGACCATACTGATGCCCCTCATCTTCTTCCTTTGCAGATATATTAACCCCTGCAATCACAGCAAATGTACTGAAAACATCAGACGCTGAATGTACTGCGTCTGAAATCATTGCCGATGAATGTGAAAATATTCCGGCAAACAGCTTGAATATACTCAATGCAACATTCCATACTATACTTACTACCGAAACACGGTTTGCTATTTTTGTAGGTTTCATAATATAACCTCCATTTAAGAATTGGTAGTGTCAAATTGACACCCCGTTTTTTATATTTTAACTATCGTTAAAACCTTAATTTTTCGAGGTTTTTGAATATTTTTGCATAAAAATATAGCAATAACCTCCTTTTTGCTGTATAATTGAGTTGCGTCCTACAATTA